>DASQYQ010000101.1:0-2397 GCA_035639115.1 Sphingomicrobium sp.
CGCTGCAGTCGATGCCCTCCGGTCATCGCGCGCGCCTGCCGAGCGGGTCCGCCAGGCCGAGGACATCTCCGTTCAGATCCACCGACTGCAGAGCGCGTTGCAGCAGTCGAACATTCAGCGGGCCGAACTTGCATTGAAAGACCTAAAGAAAATGGCGGCTCAGTGGCTCGACATGAAGATCCAGTCTCGCCACTGAAGGCGCGCGGCGATCCTTGATTTGAGCCCGGGTTGCGCGGTCACCCATTGCTCCTAAAGAACCTGCCCGTGCCTGCGGGAGGTGAAGTGTGAGCGTGTTGACCTTGGAGCGCGTGACCAAGCGCTTCGACCGAACGGTCGCGGTGGACGACCTCAGCTTTTCAGTGACGGCCGGAACGGTCTTCGGCTTTCTCGGCGGCAACGGCGCGGGGAAGACGACGTCGCTTCGAATGGTGCTCGACATCATCCGGCCGACGAGCGGCCGCATCGAGGTGCTCGGCCGCGAACCCGGGCGCGCCAATGCTCCAGAGATCGGCTTCCTCCCCGAAGAGCGCGGCCTTTATCGGCAGATGACCGCGCTCGACACGATCGCTTATTTCGGGCGGCTGAAGGGGATGACCGCAGCCGATGC
This sequence comes from Sphingomicrobium sp., assembly GCA_035639115.1. Classification (GTDB taxonomy): domain Bacteria; phylum Pseudomonadota; class Alphaproteobacteria; order Sphingomonadales; family Sphingomonadaceae; genus Sphingomicrobium. The sequence continues at coordinate 608 of DASQYQ010000101.1, forward strand.
GAAAAGCGAAGGCGCCGCGCTGCTCGACCGCTTTGGGCTAGCGGCGAATTCGAAGCAGACGGTCGACAAGCTTTCAAAGGGCATGGCGCAGAAGGTTCAGCTGGCGACCGCGCTGGTGAACCGGCCGGCACTGCTCATCCTCGACGAGCCCTTCTCCGGCCTCGATCCGGTCAACCAGGGACTGCTCGAAGCCGAGATCAGGCGCATGTCGGATGCCGGCGCCACGGTCCTATTCTCGACCCACGTCATGCAGCACGCCGAGCGCCTATGCGACAAGCTCCTGCTGCTCGCCAAGGGGCGAAAGAAGTTCGAGGGGACGCTGGATGAAGCGCGCGAGCAGCTGCCTGCGAGGCTCACGATCGTAGCCAAGAACGATCCGTCCATTCTGGCCGGCGTCGAATCCGCTCTGGATCGCGGCGAGGCGGAAGCGGGCTGGCGCCGGTGGGACGTGCGGGTCGAGCCCGGAGTGTCCCCCGGCGACCTCCTCGAACGGTGTGTTGCCGAGCGCTTCCCACTACGCCGCTTCGAGCAGGTCCACGTCAGCCTTCACGACGTGTTCGTCCACATCGTCGGTGCGCCGGAGACCGCGCAATGAGCAACATCTTCCTCGTCGCCGCCCGCGAGTTTCGCCAGATCGCCGGCATGCGCAGCTTCTGGCTGACGCTCGTCATCATGCCCCTGTCGATCGTGATCGGCGCGCTCGTGCCCGAGATGATCCACAAGGACGAACCGGATCGGGTCATGGTCATCGACCGCACCGGCGGCGGCGAAGCGCGGGCGCTCGAACGGAGGTTCAAGCTCGACGACGGCCGCGACCAGCTCGCCGACCTCTCGCGCTACGTCCAACGGCACCATCTCGAACGCGCCGATCGTTCGGCGGCCTGGGCCCAGCATGACCGCTGGTACAGTGACTCCGACGTCGCTCGGTTCAGCGCGGCGGGAGGCGTGGACGCAGCCAAGGCGAAGATCGCTCGGGTGAAGGCGAAGGACACGCCGGAGTTCAAGGCCGAGCACCCAAATTACGAAGTCGTGCCGGTGCCGGCGTCGCTTCAGGGCACTCCTGACGCCCGCCTCGACAATGCGCTGAAGCCGATCCTGAAGCCCGAGGGCAAGGATGCGAAGGCCGTCGATTACGTGATCCTGATTCCGGCCGGGTTCGGACAGAGCCCGCTGGTGCGGCTTTGGGCCAGCCGCCAGCCTTCGGAAACCTTCGTGGCGACGGTCCAGAACGTGCTGACCATGGACCTGCGCACGCGCTTCCTTGCGAGCCAGGGCATGTCGGTGTCCACTGCGCAAAGCGCGAGCACCATTGCTCCGGCGCTCGCCATTTCAACGCCTCCGCCCGGCGGAGGCGCGCGCGAAGCGATGCTCGTTCGGTCGATCCTTCCCCTCGCAGCCGCCTATCTGCTCATGATCAGCCTGATGCTGTCAGGAAGCTGGATGCTGCAGGGCACCGTCGAAGAGCGGTCGAACAAGCTGCTTGAAACCGTCCTCGCCTGCGTGAGCCCAGAGGAGCTGATGTACGGCAAGCTGCTCGGAACGGCCGGCGTCGGCCTCTTCATGATCGCGGTCTGGATCGGCTGCGGCATATTTGCCGCTTATGCAACGCAGGGGGCGATTTCCGACTTCATCCGACCGGCTCTCGATCCGCTGACCTCGCCGGGCACGATCATCGCGCTGATCTGGTTCTTCGTCTTCGGCTATATCGAGGTTGCCGTCCTGTTCCTCGCGATCGGTGCGGTCAGCGACTCCATGCGCGACGCACAGGGCTATCTAATGCCGGTGATCCT
>DASQYQ010000102.1:0-11271 GCA_035639115.1 Sphingomicrobium sp.
CATGCATTATTTCGATCTGCTCTGGCGCGCAGGGCACCAGCTGCATCATGGAGTCGCGCGCGTCGACATATCGTCGGCGATGATCTTTCATCCAGTCGATTCCGTCGTGCAGGGAGTGCTCACCGGGCTGCTCGCCGCAGGGCTGCTTCACTCGACGGCCCACGCCGCGGCTTGGGCAGGCCTGTGGGGCTTCGCCGTCGCGCTCTACCAGCACTGGAACGTGCGAACGCCCGCCTGGACCGGATGGATCATCCAGCGACCGGAAGCCCATATGCTCCACCACGAGCGCGACGTTCATGCACGCAACTTCGGCGACATGCCGATCTGGGATCGGCTGTTCGGGACCTACGCCGAGCCCGTCGGACGCGATGTGATACTGGGCTTCGAGCCCGGCCGAAGCCGTCGATGGTTGGCTATGCTGGCGATGGTCGACGTCAACAAGACCGAGCGGGTGGACGGGCGCATCAGGTTGTAGCTCCTCCGAAAGGGTGGCGGCGGGAACCGAGCGCGGCTAGCGCGCATCTGACGATTCGATGAGAGCGGCTCCGGTCCATATCCGCTTTGCGTGGGCGACGATCCTAGCGCTGCTTCTCGCATTGCGCTCGCTCGCCCCGGCTGGGTTCATGCCGGCATTCGATCATGGCAGAGTGACGATCGTCGCTTGCCCGGATGCTGCGCCTGTCGGCTCGATGCAGGCGCATCGCCACGGCGATCACAAGGGCCTTCACCAGCCTTGTCCATATGCCTCGGCCTCCGCTCTCGGAACGTGCGGCGCGGATGGGCCGCCGCTGCTCGCGGCGGCCTTCTTCGCAGCCGCCTTGCTGCTTGGCCGGAGATTCCTGTTCGTCGAGCGTCAAAGCCGTCGAGCGCGTCCGCCTTCGAGGGCTCCGCCGACCCGCGCCTGAACCGATTTCGTCAGTTCAGAAGACGCCCGTTCTCGCGGGTAATGAGGATCATCGTCAATGAATCGAATTAAACGGGCAGCGCTGCTCGGCGCGATCGCGTCGGCGCTTGCAATGCTTCCGACCGCCGCCAGTGCATGCGCCAGCTGCGGATGCACATTGACTGCCGACTGGCTGAGCCAAGGCCTTGCTGCGGAGCCGGGCACAACCTTCACCGTCCGCTACGATTACGTGCCGCAAACGACCCTTCGGAGCGGGACTCACAAGGTCGACCGCGACTCGATCGACTTTCCGACGGGCCGCGAGATCGAGCGTTACACCTACAATCACAGCCTCACCTTTACGCTCGATCATCAGTTCGCCAACGATTGGGGCATCGACGTCCAGCTTCCGGTGCTTGCGAGGCCGCACAGCACGATTGCGGAGGATACGACCGAGCCGAGCCATTCGGATACCAAGGGCATCGGCGATCTTCGCGTCGTAGGGCGTTGGCAGGGGCTTTCGACGCCTGGCAGCGTGACGGGGATCGAAGGCGGCCTGGTGCTACCGACCGGCAATATCCATCAGACCTTCGATTCCGGCCCCGAGGAGGGCGAGGAGGTCGATCGCGGGCTTCAGCCGGGAACGGGAACGGTGCAGGCGGTGCTCGGCGCTTACCATCTCGGCGCAATCTCGCCCGAGCTCGGCTATTTCCTGCAGGCGACGGGGCAGGTGCCGTTGACGAGCCGCGACGGCTACAAGCCCGGCAGCTTTGCCCAGATCGGCGCAGCGCTGAACTACACGAACTGGCGCAACATCACGCCGCAGCTGCAGCTGAGCTTCCGCAAGACCTGGCGCGACAGCGGACCAAATTCGGACCGGCCGAACAGCGGCGGCGAGCAGGTCAACATCGGGCCGGGACTGTCGGCCAAGCTCGGGACCAAGCTCGTCGGGTTCACTTATATCGAAGTGCCGCTCTACACGCGGGTGAACGGGTTTCAGCTGGTGCCGAAGGCGAAGTTTTCAGCCGGGTTGCTGCTCCACCTCTAGCGCAACAGCGGCGTGACGACGCGTTCGAGCGTCGCCATGTCGATCGTCGAACGGCCGTCTCCCTTCGAAGCGAAGACGAGGCGGCCGGTCCGGTCGTAGACCCGGATGACCGGCAGCGCCGTCGGAATGTCGCGCCGGGGGATCTTCACATCGTCGACGCGCGCGACGGGAAAGGCGAACTTGCTGGTTACCTCCTGCAGCTTCCGGTCGGAGGCGCCGTCGTCGACGGAGATGGCAAGCATTTGCAGTCCCTGGCCGTGGTGCTCTCGATAATAAGCGTCGAGGATGGGCATCTCGAGCCGGCATGGCGCGCACCAGGTCGCCCAATAATTGACGATCGTCACGCCGTCGTTGGCATTGAAGGGAGCACCGGTGATCGTGCGGGCTTGACTAAAGGCCGCCGGCACGGCCGGAACGGAGAAAATTGCGGCGCCAGCGGCGATGAGACAGCGAAGTGCGTGCACAAATTATCCTGCCAAGTCGGGATTCGGTGCCTCTTAAGACCACGCGGCTCGGGATTCCATTCCCATAAAGATTTCGTGGCGATGCTTCGGGTTCCCCCGTTAAATTTCCTGCTTTCCACTCGACGGCGGCATTGCTGTTGCGCAATGATGCGTGTGTGCGGGGGCGCTTCTTCATTGCGGCGGGAGTCGGACTGGCGCTGAGTGGTGCCGCGAAGGCGGCGGATCAGTCGCCGATCTGCGCCGACCGGCCGGGCAAGGCGACGTCGGCCTGCACTGTCCCGCTCGGGCATTGGCAACTGGAGACGGGCTTCGCGGACTGGACGGTCCAGAAAGACGCCGGGGAACGCGACACCTCGCTCGTCATCGGCGAGACGACGATCAAATATGGTCTCACCGACAGTTCCGATCTCGAAGTGGACGTCACTCCGTGGCAGCGTCAAAGCAGCAGCCTTGGCGGCACGCATGAAAGCGCGACCGGCATTGGCGACGTGAATGTCATCTACAAGCAGCGGCTGACGCCGGCGGATGCGCCGCTGCAGGTTATAGCCATGCCGTTCGTCAAGGTGCCGACCGCCAATCATTCGGTCGGCAACGGCAAGTGGGAAGGCGGGCTGCTGGTCCCGATCGGCTATGCAATCCCGAAGACGCGGTTCAGCCTCGCCTTGACTCCAGAGCTCGACTGGGTCGCCGATGCAGACGGGCACGGGCACCACGCGGCCATGGCGCAGGTTGCCTCCCTCGGCTTTGCCGTCACCGACAAGCTCAACCTGTCGGGGGAGATCTGGGGTGCGTGGGACTGGGATCCGAGCGGCACCACGCGCCAAATGAGCGCCGACGCGGCGGCGGCTTATCTGCTGAGCAACGACGTCCAGCTCGATGCAGGCGCGAACTTCGGGCTCAACCGCAACACTCCGGACATCGAGCTGTATGGCGGTGTCTCGGTGCTGTTCTGAGATGAGGGAAGTGAGACCCACGACGATTCGGGGGCTCGTGGGTCTCTGCGCGGACCTTATCGAAAGTTAGATAGCTGTCCAGCCTGCACCAAGCTGCTTCTGCGGCCGGCGCAGTCCTTGCTCGGCTAGTCGCGGATCCGCCCCGCACGGGCCTCGTCGGCCCGCACGAGGCGGAACTCTGTGGGACTAATTGCCGAGGCGGATCCGAAGCACCTGTCCCGAGCCGTTCGGAGGCAGGCCGAAGCCGAGGTTCGACACGTAGAGGGCGCCGTCCGGTCCGAAGGTCATGCCGGTCGGGAGCGAAAGTCCACTGACGATGACTTCCCGGTTGGACCCAGTGACACGGACGATGTCGCCTTCACCGGGCGCCGGTCCGCCGGGCGTGGTCGTGTTCTCCAACACATACATGCGGCCGAGCTTGTCGAACGTAAGTCCGAGTACGGTCGTGAATCCGGTCGCTGCAACCGCGACAGATCCCGTCGGGGTTATGCTAAGGATTTTCGACGAACCAGGGACGATCGGGAAGGTGTTCAGGTTGCCGACGTAGAATGCGCCGAGGTGATAAGCGCTGGCGGTCGGGACAATATGGCCCTGGCTAGCGCTGATGTCGGCAACGCGGCTGATCGAGCCGGTCGTGCTGATCTTGTCGAGCTCGCCGTGGTTCGGCTCGACTGCGTAGAGCATCTGCCCAACCGCGTTAAGGCTCCACCAGGTGCCGTCAGGCTCGAAATCGTCGGGCTCGGGGTTCGCGACCGGGTGAGTCTTCTGGAAGGTGCTGAGATCCGCAACGAGGATCGGGTTGCCATTGGCGCTGATGCGATAGATGCCGTTGACGGTATTCTTGACGCCGTGAGAGCAGCCGCTGCCGGCGGTCAGCACGTACATCGTCCCGTTGATCCATGCGATGTCGGCAGGGCCACTGGTGAGATGGCCGGTGTCGGCGGTGGTCTCGCTCGATGGGAAGCGATTCGTCACGGTGCTCTTGTTGCCGTTGCTGTCGACACGGGTGATCCGCCCGCCGGTCGTCGTCCCTGAATATGGTCCGAGCGGCGCGATGACCTGGTCGCAGATCCCGACAGTCGAGGCTGTGCCGCCTGCGCCGCCTTCGGCGACATAAAGAGCGCCGTCGGGGCCGAACTTAAGGCCGCGCGGGTTGTTGAATCCGCTCGCGTAGATTTCGACCGTGGGCGCTGCAGCTCCGCGCACCACCGTGGGCGCTCGGGCAACGGTCGCGGTAGGAACGACGGCAATCGATAATGCCGCAACCGAGCTTGCAACAAGCATAGCGCGGCGAGTCGAGAGAAGATGCTCGTTCATGGCGGTTACCCCCTGTTTGTCCGACATCCGCCGGACATTTCGACGCTAGATGGCCACGAACACCTGGGGAGCCAGGATCCGAGACCTGGACGCATACCGCAGAGGGGGTCCTCGAACGAAGTTAAGTTAAATGCCCGGGCCCCGACTCCGGCACATTCCGATGAACCCGGTAAGCTTTTTCATCGGATTCATTAACTTACCCAAAGATAACGCCGGAGATTAACTTTGCGCAGTCGCCGACGGTGAGAGCCTGGATTGGCAACAGCTTACATTGGGCACGGTTGTGAGCCTTCAGGCTCCTAGCATCTTCTTCACGCCTCTCGCCGCCTGCCTCAGCCTCTGCTCGTTTTCGACGAGCGCGATTCGAACGAAGCCTTCGCCCTCCTCGCCGAAGCCGACGCCCGGAGCCACTGCGACATGGGCTTCCGTGAGGAGCTTTTTCGAGAATTCCATCGAGCCGAGGTTGTGGAAGCGCTCCGGGATCGGCGCCCAGGCGAACATGCTCGCCTGCGGCACTGGGATATTCCAACCGGCCCGGCCGAAGCTTTCGACCAGCATGTCGCGGCGCTTTCGATAGAGGTGGCGGTTGTGCTCGACGATGTCCTGCGGCCCGTTGAGCGCGGCGACGGCGGCGGCCTGAACGGGCGTGAAGGCGCCATAGTCGAGATAGGATTTGACGCGAGCCAGCGCTTCGATGAGCCGGGCGTTGCCGACCGCGAAGCCGATCCGCCACCCAGCCATCGAATAGCTCTTGCTCATCGACGTGAACTCGACCGCGACATCCTTCGCGCCTTCAACCTCAAGGATCGACGGTGTTGGCGTGTCGCCGAAGTAGATTTCGGCATAAGCGAGGTCGGAAATAACGATCAGCTCATGCTCGCGCGCGAACGCTACGAGCCGCTCGTAGAAGGCGAGATCAGCGACGTAAGCGGTCGGGTTGGACGGGTAGCCAATCACCAGCACCTTCGGGCGCGGCACGGTGTAGCGCATCGCATTGGTGAGCCGGTCGAAGAAAGCTTCGCCGGGAGCCGCGGGAATCGAACGGATCGCGGCGCCGGCGATGATGAAGCCGAAGCTGTGGATGGGGTAGGACGGGTTGGGTGCGAGGACGACGTCGCCTGGGGCGGTGATAGCCTCGGCGAGGTTGGCAAGGCCTTCCTTCGACCCAAGCGTGACGATCACTTCCTTGTCGGCATCGAGCGTGACTCCGAACCGGCGCTGGTAATAGGCGGCCTGGGCCTTTCGAAGTCCAGGGATTCCGCGGCTCGCCGAATAGCGGTGGGCATGGGGCTTGTTGGCGACCTCGGCGAGCTTGTCGATCACATGCTGCGGCGGCGACCCATCGGGATTGCCCATGCCGAGGTCGACGATGTCCTCGCCACGCGCTCGCGCCGCGGCCTTCATCGCGTTCACCTCGGCGAAGACATAAGGCGGCAGGCGCTGGATTCGGTAGAAGTCGGTGTCCATCGGCGCCAGCATGCAGCCGAGGCTTCAGGGCGGCAAGCGAAGCTTATACCGGGCCGCTTACCGATAGGTGGGCTCCATCGGCGTCGCGGATCGCGGCGATGTGAATGCCGTGCATTTCCTTCGGCTCCCGAGTGAACTCGATACCGAGTTGCTGGCGGCGCTCGTAGAACTCGCCCAGATTGTCGACTGCAAAACCGAGCTCGACCGAGCCGGCGGCATTGTCTTCCGACGCGGGATGAAGCGCGAGGACCGTCTCCCCGGTGGCGAACTCTGTCCAGAACGGAGACTGGAATTTGAGCTCCAACCCCAGCTTGTCGCGGTAGAACGCGATCGCCCGATCCATGTCGGCGACATATTCGATGGCATAGGTGAGGCGCATCGTCCTTCTCCTATTGAGGAAGCAACGCATGAGTGCGGCGGAAGGCGCGGGTCTCCGCCGCGGTGAAGGCGGTTCCGGGGCCGGTCAGCGCATGCTCGGGGACGCCGGTCACGAAATAGGCGATTCCGACGCCTCGAGCGCGGTCGATCCAGATGCCGCTCTTCATCCCGTAAGCATCGCCCGCGTGGCCGACGAGCATGTGGCCGCTGGTGCCCATGTCGTCGGCACAGCCTCGCACGGGCGTCGGGATCTGCTGCGTCGCGTGCCCGTAGCTGCAGTAAAAGCCTTTCTCGGTCACGCCGTTGCTTCCGTTGAAGCGCCAGACCTGGGCAAGGAGCCGGTCGACGGAGCCCGGCGTCAGGATCGGCACGCCGTCGAGCGTTCCGCCGTTCAGGAGCATTCGGCCGACTCGGGAAAGGCCACGCGCGGAGATTCGAAGCCCTCCTTGCGGCGCGAACAGGGCGCCATTCTCGCCCAGGCGCCAGCGCGAAAGGTCGCACTGCTCGCCCTCGTCCACCTGCACCGGGCAAGCCGGGCGCGCGCCATGGAGATTGTCCTTCAACGGCTTGCCAGCGGGATCGTCGAGTTCGACCGCGCGCGCCACCGCCAAATCGCTGCAGGTCGGCCAATTATAGCAGGAATCGAGCTTCATCGGCTCGAGCACGTTGCGGCGCATCCAGATGTCGAAGCGCTCGCCGGTCACCATCTCGACGATCGAGCCCACGATCGGGAAATTGAGGTTGGTGTACCGGAAGTAATTGTCGCCGGGCCCGTGCTTCGGGTCCCAGTTCTTCGGATCGGCCATGAGAGCTCTGAGTGATCCCCCGAGCGGGATCGCATAATCATCGTCATGCTCGCGGACCGACGAGGTGTGCGACAGCAGCATCCCTAGTGTGATCGGCCGGTCGGGGAAGCTCGGGTTGCGAAGGTTCCAGCCGAGCCAGCGCGAGACGTCTGAATCGAGGTCGAGCTTGCCCTGATCGACCAGCTTCATAACTCCAATCGCAACGACCATCTTGCTGACCGAGGCGACTCGGACCGGATCGTCGGCGGTGACCCGGCGGCCGGACTGCGGATCGGCGAGACCATCGGCAAAGCTCGCGATTTCGCCATCGCGGCTGAAGGCGACGCCAACCTCGGCATGGACTGGCGGTTCGAGGCGCACCGTCGTGCAGCCGGCCAGGACGATCGTCAGAGCAAGAGCAAGCGCCCGCATGACCGGCGAGCTTATGCTGTTGTAACCTTGCGCGCTACGGCTAGGCTCGGGGCGTCATTGGGGAGGTCGAATTGCCTATCATGCTGGCCGCCGCGCTGCTCGCAGCAGCAGCTCCTGCACCCACGCCCGCGAAGCTCGAGATGGAAGTGTGGAAGGCGTTTCAGGCGAAGCGGGTGGGCGAGATCAAGTCGATGTTCTCGCCCGATTTCGTCGGCCTCTACGCGGACGGGACGCATGACCTTGCTCGCGAGCTGCAAAGCCTGAACGAGATCACCATCAAGGATTACAAGTTGACGCCTATGCGAAGCCGCGCGCTCGATTCGGACGACGTCCTTCTTACCTACGGCGCGGACGCCCGCCTGCTGGTCGGCAAAAAGGTCATTCCAACCCGGCTCTGGATGGCATCGCTGTGGCACCGTGAAGGCGGGCGATGGCTCTGCGTCTATCATAGCGAGATAAAGGCGAAGTAAGGCCCCTATTCGCGGTATACGGGTAGCGACCAGCCGCGTTCGATCGCTGCTCCGCGAAGAGCGAAACCCGCTGCAATCGCCGCTGCGGCGGCGGGCCAAAGCGCCAGGTGAGCAAACGTCAGGGCAACGAAGAGCCCGGCGGACAGCGCTGCCGGGGTGACGTAGAGCTCGCGCTGCATCAGGACTGACGGTTCTCCTGCAAGGACGTCACGGATGATTCCCCCTGCGCAGGCCGTAAGCACGCCCATGACGAAGGCGGGGACCGGCGCCACTCCGTAACCGAGCGCCTTCGCGGCTCCATATGTCGCGTAGGCGGCCATGCCGGCGGCGTCGAACCAAAGCAGCGCCTGGCCCGCGAAGCGGCGGCGGCTGCCGATCCACACCAGCAGCGCGGCGGCGATGCAGATGAGGAGAGTGCCGTTCGTGTGGACCCAGAAGACCGGCGCACCGATCAGCAGGTCGCGGATCGTTCCTCCGCCGACGCCGGTGATGACCGCGAAGAAGATGAAGGTGACGAAGTCGAGCCGTCGCTCGGCGGCGACCAAAGCGCCCGAAATGGCGAAGACGGCGATGCCGAAATAGTCGAGGAGGACAAGCGCGGTTGGGTTCATTGCTCGAGCCGCCTACATTAGCGGCATGGCCGACGACACCCAAAGCGCGAGCGCGACCCCGACTCTCGAGGACTGGCAGCATTGGACCCTGGTAATGGGCCGCGCCCAGCAGATGCTCATGGAGTTCTGGGCCGATCAGATGAAGAAAGGCCAGCCGATGCCCTCCCTCGGGCCGAGCTGGTCGACGAATGCGTTCGGGTTCGAGGCACCGAGCGCGCCCAAGGATCCGATGGCGCTGATGAACGCTGGCGCGCAGGCCTGGGTGAAGGGGCTCGAAACCTGGGGCAAGATGCTTGGCGGCGCGGTTCCTGCTTCGCCGCAGGAACAGCGCAAGGACCGCCGCTTCGAAGCGCCGGAATGGCGCGAGAATCCGATCTTCGACACGATCCGCCAGACCTACCTTCGCCTGTCCGACCAGCTGCTCGGCACGGTCGACAATATCGAAGGCATCGACGCCGACATGCGCGAGAAGCTGCGCTTTTCGACGCGCAGCTTCGTCGATGCGATGAGCCCGTCGAACTTCGCTCTGACCAATCCCGAGGTATTGAAGCGAACGATGGAGACGCGCGGCGAGAACCTGCTCAAGGGTCTCGCCAACATGCTGAAGGACATTGCGGCGGGGCAGCTGACGCAGACCAAGCCAGGCGTGTTCGAAGTCGGCAGGAACCTCGCGGCGACGCCGGGCAAGGTCGTCAAGCAGACGCCGCTCTACCAACTGATCCAGTACACGCCGACGACGGACGAGGTATTGAAGACGCCCGTCCTGATCTTCCCTCCGTGGATCAACCGCTTCTACATCCTCGACCTCACGCCCGAGAAAAGCTTCGTCAAATGGTGCGTCGACAACGGCATCAGCCTGTTCATGGTGAGCTGGAAGTCGGCTGACGAGAGCATCGCCGATGCGACGCTCGACGATTATGTGCTCAAGGGGCAGATCGACGCGATCGACACCGTCCGCGACTTGCTGGGCGTCGAGGGCGTTCACACGATCGGCTATTGCGTCGCCGGGACCACGCTGGCGGCGGCGCTCGCCTACCTCGAGGCGACGGGTGACTCCGGCAAGGTCAAGTCGGCGACCTTCCTCACCGCACAGGTCGACTTCACCGAGGCGGGTGACCTCAAGCTCTTCACCGGGCCGGAGACGATGGGGCTGCTCGAGCAGCTGACCAAAGAGAAGGGCTATCTCGACGGCCGCTACATGGCTGCGACCTTCAACCTGCTTCGCGGCCGCGACCTCATCTGGAGCTATGTCGTCAACAATTATCTGCTGGGAGACGAGCCGGCGCCGTTCGACCTGCTCTACTGGAACAGCGACACGACCAATCTGCCGGCGGGCTGGCATCGCTCCTATCTCGAGGACCTCTACAAGGGGAACAAGCTCGCTCAGAAGGGCGGGATTTCGGTCGCCGGAACTCCGGTCGACATCGATAGGGTGAAGACGCCGACCTACATCCAGGCTGGGCGCGAGGACCACATCTCGCCGCCGCAGAGCGTTTGGAAGATCATGGACCATTTCGCCGGTCCGAAAAGGTTCGTGCTCGCCGGGTCGGGCCATATCGCGGGCGTCGTGAACCCGCCGGCTGCCCGGAAGTACCAATATTGGGTCAACGACCGCCCGTGCGACACCCTCGATTCCTTCGTGGAAGGGGCGACTGAGCATAAGGGCAGCTGGTGGCCGGATTGGCTCGAGTGGCTGAAGAAGAAGGATCCCGCGAAGGTGAAGGCCGAAGGTGCGCGAATGCCGGGCAAAGGCAAGTTGAAGGCGATCGAGGACGCGCCGGGGACCTATGTCAAATCCCGTTGACAGCGTGACCCTGCGGTTGGCGAGGCCGGAGGAGCATGGCGAGCTCGAGGAGCTTCAGCGGCGCGCGTCGCTTGAGCTGCCCGAATATCGCGACCAGCTGATCGCGCATCCGGATGCGATCTACCTGCCCGAGGGGCAGATCGCGAATGGGCAAGTGATCGTCGCCGAGATGCGCGGCGAGATAATCGGCTTCGCGGCGGTCGTCGGCGGCGAGCTGGACGGGCTGTTCGTCGAGCCGGACCTGTGGGGTCACGGCATCGGCCGGACCTTGGTCGATGCTGCAGTGCATGAGGCTCGGCGGCGCGGCTTGGCGCTGACCGTCATCGCAAATCCTCGAGCCCGGCGCTTTTACGAGAATTGCGGGTTCACCGCGGAGGGAGAGGAGCAGACCCGCTTCGGTCCGGCGATCCGAATGACGAAGTAGTCGAGCTGTTCTCAACATCAAATCCCCGTTGCGGCCCCGGCATCAGCAATTTTGATACTTCCAGTGCCGCCTTTTGCCCTCGCTTAGCCATTCGATCGCCGTGGCGATGCGCTTCTGACGCGTGGAATCCTGCTTCGCTTCGGCGATCCACTCGAAATAGTCGCGCTGCGCGGAGGAAGGGAAGCCGTCGAGCGTCGCTTTGGCTTTCGGCGCTTTAGAAAGCGCGACTGCGAAT
>DASQYQ010000103.1:0-5842 GCA_035639115.1 Sphingomicrobium sp.
CGGGCCATGGCTGGTCTTCCAGTTGCTGCGCAATTTTGTCTCCGCGCTCGAGCGGCCCCGGGTCGTCCTGTGGCTGAGCCTCGGCGGCATCTGCCTCAATGCTCTTCTCAGCTGGTCACTGATCTTCGGCCATTTCGGCCTTCCTGCCTTTGGCCTTCCCGGCGGCGGTCTCGGAAGCACGCTCACCTGGCTGATCCTTTGCGGCTCGCTCATTGCCGTCACTTCGATCGAGCGGCGCTTCCGCCGGTTTCACCTGCTCGGCCATTTCTGGAGGCTCGATCGTCAGCGGACAAAGGCGATGATCCGCCTCGGCTGGCCGATCGGCGCAACGATGGCGCTGGAGATGGGCGTATTCGCGCTCGCTGCCTATTTCATGGGCTGGATCGGCGCTCCGGCAGTCGCGGCGCACGCAGTCGCGCTCCAATGCGCCGCGCTGACGTTCATGGTTCCTCTCGGCCTCGGTCAGGCCGCAACGGTTCGGGTCGGCCTCGCGCTTGGCCGCCGTGACGAAGCGGCGATCACCCGGGCCGGCTGGACGTCCTGGGTCCTCGGAGTCGCATTCATGGGGACGATGGCGTTGGTAATGTGGAGCATCCCGCATCGCCTCGTCACCTTCTTCCTCGCCGACGTGCCGCAAAACGCCACGGTTATCGCGCTTGCGGTAAGCTTCCTTCGTGTTGCCGCCGCATTCCAGCTAGTCGACGGCGCCCAGGTCATCGGCGCCGGCATGCTGCGCGGCTTGCATGACACGCGCTGGCCTTTGCTGTTCGCCCTCGTCGGCTATTGGGTGGTGGGGCTCGGCATCGGGTCCTGGCTCGCATTCGGAGCCGACTGGAAGGGCGTCGGAATCTGGATCGGCCTTGCGACCGGTCTCGCTTCGGTCGCCGCCCTGATGCTAGCGCGCTGGCTGATGCGCGATCGGCTCAACCTGACACGCCCGCTGCACCCGTAACCGTTACAGCCTGAAAAATCCTGATGGGCAGGCGTTGACAGATGAACGGCTGACAACCACATGCCCGCCATCGCTGGCACTCTCATGGGGAGAGTGCCAACGGCAATGTTAAACTAACGAGAGCAAGAGAGAGGGGTTCAGACCTATGGGTTTCAGGCCGCTTCATGACCGCGTTCTCGTCCGCCGTGTCGAGGCCGACGAGAAGACCGCGGGTGGGATCATCATTCCCGACACCGCCAAGGAAAAGCCGCAGGAAGGCGAAGTCGTCGCCGTCGGCGGCGGCGCCAAGAACGACGAGGGCAAGGTCACGCCGCTGGACGTCAAGGCCGGCGACAAGATCCTGTTCGGCAAGTGGTCCGGCACCGAGGTGAAGATCGACGGTGAGGACCTCATCATCATGAAGGAAAGCGACATCCTGGGGATCGTCGCCTGACCTTCGATCCTCGCGCGCGTGCGCGTCGAGGAACCTAGCGAACTTCAAACGAACGAAAGGGTAGCCAGATGGCAGCCAAAGACGTGAAATTCAGCCGCGACGCGCGCGAGCGCATCCTTCGCGGCGTCGACATCCTCGCCGATGCGGTGAAGGTGACGCTTGGGCCGAAGGGCCGCAACGTCGTGATCGACAAGAGCTTCGGCGCTCCGCGCATCACCAAGGACGGAGTCACCGTCGCCAAGGAGATCGAGCTCAAGGACAAGTTCGAGAACATGGGCGCGCAGATGGTGCGCGAAGTGGCCTCGAAGACCAACGACATCGCCGGTGACGGCAACACCACCGCGACGGTTCTCGCCCAGGCGATCGTTCGCGAGGGCATGAAGTCGGTTGCGGCGGGAATGAACCCGATGGACCTCAAGCGCGGCATCGACATCGCCGTCCAGAAGGTCGTCGCGGACCTCAAGAGCCGCTCGAAGGACGTGTCGGGCTCCAACGAGATCGCGCAGGTCGGAATCATCTCTGCCAACGGCGACAAGGAAGTCGGCGAGAAGATCGCGGAAGCGATGGAGAAGGTCGGCAAGGAAGGCGTGATCACCGTCGAAGAGGCGAAGGGGCTCGAGTTCGAGCTCGACGTCGTCGAGGGCATGCAGTTCGACCGCGGCTATCTGTCGCCCTACTTCATCACCAACCCGGAGAAGATGCAG
Source organism: Sphingomicrobium sp. (assembly GCA_035639115.1). GTDB lineage: Bacteria > Pseudomonadota > Alphaproteobacteria > Sphingomonadales > Sphingomonadaceae > Sphingomicrobium. The sequence goes on from DASQYQ010000103.1 coordinate 2,090, forward strand.
GTCGAGCTTAGCGACCCCTACATCCTCATCCACGAGAAGAAGCTGTCGAACCTCCAGGCGATGCTTCCGATCCTCGAGGCGGTTGTCCAGAGCGGCCGTCCGCTCCTCATCATCGCCGAGGACATCGAGGGCGAGGCTTTGGCCACGCTCGTCGTCAACAAGCTCCGCGGCGGCCTGAAGGTCGCGGCGGTGAAGGCTCCGGGCTTCGGCGATCGCCGCAAGGCGATGCTCGAGGACATCGCGATCCTCACCGGCGGCGAGATGATAAGCGAAGATCTCGGCATCAAGCTCGAGACCGTCACTCTGAACATGCTCGGCCAGGCCAAGCGAGTCACGATCGACAAGGACAACACGACGATCGTCGACGGCAACGGCACCCGCGAGAACATCGAGGGCCGAGTCGGTGCGATCCGCCAGCAGATCGAGACGACCACGTCCGACTACGACCGTGAGAAGCTGCAGGAGCGGTTGGCGAAGCTCGCCGGCGGCGTTGCGGTCATCAAGGTCGGCGGCGCGTCCGAGATCGAGGTGAAGGAGCGCAAGGACCGCGTTGATGACGCGCTTCACGCGACCCGCGCCGCGGTCGAGGAAGGCATCGTTCCGGGCGGCGGCACTGCGCTTCTCTACGCCGCCAAGGCTCTCGAGGGCGTTAAGGGCGAGAACGACGACCAGACCCGCGGCATCGACATCATCCGCAAGGCGCTCCAGTCGCCGGTCCGGCAGATCGCCGAGAACGCGGGCCATGACGGCGCGGTCGTCGCCGGCAAGCTGGTCGACGGCAACGACGAGACGCTCGGCTTCAACGCCCAGACCGAGGAATATGAGAACCTCGTTCAGGCGGGCGTGATCGACCCGACCAAGGTCGTCCGAGCGGCTCTTCAGGACGCGGCTTCGGTCGCCGGCCTGCTCATCACCACCGAGGCGACGATCGCCGAGCTTCCGGAAGACAAGCCGGCTCCGGCGATGGCTGGCGGCGGCATGGGCGGAATGGACTTCTAAGAAGTCCTATTCAGTCCGATGAATTGGAGGGGCTGGAGGCATTCGCTTCCGGCCCCTCTTCATTTTGCGCCATGGCGTTGAGCATGTCCTCGGCGTCGTTCAGCTGCTCGGATTGCTCGGCGGTGGGCTGCGGCGGCCTCTTGTCGTGGCAGGCCGCGATGAGGAGGGCGGTGCAGACGATCAGTTTCTTCACGCCCGCAGCGTAACACTTTGCCGAAGCACAAAAAAAGGGCCGCTCCCGAAGGAGAGGCCCTTCCTATTTGCTTTCGCTGGGAGAAGCTTATTTGTTCTCGGTCGCGTTGGCGGCAGCGGCGCCTGCGTTGTCGACTGCATTGCCGGCGTTCTGGACGGCATTGCCAGTTGCGTTGAGCGCGTTGTCGGCGGCGTTGACCGAATCGTTGGTCGCGGCGTTGACGTCGAGCTCGGCATTGTTCTCGACGGCCGTCTCGTTCGCCGCATTGTTCTCGGCGTTGTTCTTGTTGCACGCGGCCAGGCCGAGCGCGAGGACCGCAACGGTCACAATGGCAACTTTCTTCATGATCGTTCCACTCCCTTCAAATGTGCCCCTTGGGTGGGCACCGCATCGGCTTCGGGCGAGTCGCTCTAGGCCAGGCCGGCGGCAATAGCTGTAATCCCTACCAAGGCACAAGAGATTATTTTATCGGGACGAATTGACCATATAAAGATATCTTTATATCCTTAACTGGTGACTGCATCGCTTCCGCTCGCCGACCGATTCCAGGCGCTCGCCGATCCGACGCGCCTGCGGGTCGTCGTTTTGCTGCGGCTGATGGAGCTCTCGGTGGGTGAACTTGCTCACGTGCTCGGACAAAGCCAGCCGAGAGTTTCGCGCCACCTCAAGATCTTGGCCGACGCCGGCGTCCTCGAACGGCGCAAGGAGGGCAGCTGGGTGTTCCTGACGCTCTCCGACCCCGAGCGGGTCGAACCAATGTTCGCTCTTGTCGACGCCTGGGCCGACCAGTCGACGCAAGCTTTGTTCGCGGCCGACGCGTCACGCACGGAGACAATCCGCGCCGACCGAGCCGAAGCTGCGAACCGCTATTTCGCCGGTCACGCCGAGGTATGGGACCAGATCCGGTCACTCCACGTGGCCGAGAGCGAAGTCGAGCGGGCGATCGACGATTCACTCGGGAATGACTCCCTTGGACGGCTGGTCGATGTCGGCACCGGCACCGGCAGGATGATCGAGCTATTTGCTCCGCGCTCCAGTCAGGCGACCGGAATCGACCGCTCTTCCGACATGCTTCGAGTCGCTCGAGTAAAGCTCGAAGCGGCCGGAATCGCATCGAGCCTGAGACAGGGCGACATGTATGCGCTTCCGCTCGCGGACCAGAGCGCAGACACGATCGTCATCCATCAGGTGCTCCATTACGCTCACTCTCCGGCGACGGCGATCGCCGAAGCCGCGCGGGTGCTCGCTCCCGGCGGAACATTGCTCGTGGTGGATTTCGCGGCGCATGAGCGCGAGGAACTGCGCACCAGGGACGCGCACATCCGCTTGGGCTTCGACGATGAGGTGATGAGCGGCTGGTTCGCCTCTGCGGGGCTCGAGGTCGACCAGATCCGCCATCTCGAGGGTGGAGAGCTTACGGTCACTCTCTGGCGCGGAGTGAAGGCGGCGATGCCGCAGCGGAGGGCCGCGTGAACGCCTTCGAGTGCCTTAGCCAGCACCGGCCGCTGTTCGCCGAAGCCCGCGGCGACATCCAGGTCAGCTTCGAATTCTTCCCGCCGAAGAGCGAGAAGATGGAGCAGAAGCTGTGGGAGTCGATCAAGACCCTCGAGCCGCTCCATCCGCGATTCGTCTCGGTCACGTACGGAGCCGGCGGCTCTACGCGCGAGCGCACGCACGCGACCGTTGAGCGCATCCTCAAGGAGACCGACCTCACGCCCGCGGCGCACCTCACCTGCGTCGGCGCCTGCCGCGACGAGATCGATGCCATCGCCCGCGACTATTGGGATATCGGAGTCCGCCACATCGTCGCGCTTCGAGGCGATCCGCCCGAGCCCGGGACTCGTTTCACTCCTCATCCCGAAGGCTATGAGAATGCGGCCGCGCTGGTTGCTGGCCTCAGGAAGGTCGCCCCGTTCGAGATTTCGGTCGCCGCTTATCCCGAACTCCATCCGGATTCAGGAACCCTGCAGGCCGACCTCGAAAATCTGAAGCGCAAGGTCGGTGCTGGCGCGGACCGGGCAATTACCCAATTCTTCTTCTCGGCGGACTGCTTCTTCCGCTTCCGGGATGCTGTCGCCGACGCGGGCATGGACATCGAGGTCGTGCCCGGCATTCTTCCTGTTTCGAACGTCGCTCAGACCCGGCGCTTCGCCGAGACTTGCGGAGCGAGCATTCCGGATTGGCTGAACGCGCTCTTCGAAGGCCTCGACGACCTTCCAGCGGCGCGCCAGCTGATTGCGGCGACGGTAGCCGCGGAGATTTGCGGACAGCTCTATGCGGGAGGCGTTCGCAACTTCCACTTCTACACGCTCAACCGGGCGGAGCTCAGCTACGCCATCTGCCACCTTCTCGGAGTACGGCCGAAATCATGAACCCGGCGGACACCCTGCGCGCCGAAGCCGCCAAGCGCATCCTTATCAAGGACGGCGCCTACGGCACGTTGATTCAACAGCACCGGTTGCAGGAGGCCGATTACCGCGGCACCCTCGATCTCTCGAAGGACCAGCGCGGCAACAACGATCTCCTGAACTTGACGAAGCCGGACGTGGTCCGCTCGATTT
>DASQYQ010000104.1:0-2734 GCA_035639115.1 Sphingomicrobium sp.
GCCCATCGCCATCGGCGATACGCAGCACGCGATGGCACCATCGTCGCCCCACGCCATGCGCATGAGCTCGTCGTTCTCGAACTGGATCGAGCTGGTGTCGATTGAGACCTTCGCCGCGAAATTGCGGAAGGGTTCCGGCAACTCCGGCGAATACCAGATCGTCAGGTTGGGCTCGGGAGCTGGACCCAGGTTGTAAAGCGTCTGGAGGAAGCGGAAGCTTGTCTTCGTAACGAGGGGCCGACCATCGTCCGCCATTCCAGCAATGGACTCCGTGACCCAAGTCGGGTCTCCGGCGAACAGCTCGTCATATTCCGGCGTGCGCAGGAACCGCACGATGCGCAGTTTGATGACGAAGTCGTCGATAATTTCCTGCGCTTCGTTCTCGGTGATGATCCTCGCTTCGAGGTCGCGTTCGAAATAGATGTCGAGGAAAGTCGAAACACGTCCGAGCGACATGGCGGCGCCATTCTGCTCCTTCACTCCGGCAAGGTAGGCAAAGTAGAGCCACTGGACGGCCTCCTTCGCGGTGGTCGCCGGGCCGGAAATGTCGAAGCCGTACTTCTCGGCCATCTCCTTGAGCTCACCCAGCGCGCGAATCTGCTCTGCGAGCTCTTCGCGGTCGCGGATGATTTCATCGGTGGACCATTGCGCATCGAGCGCCGCTTTCTCTGCCTTCTTGTGCTCGATCAGCCGGTCCACACCGTAGAGAGCGACGCGGCGGTAATCGCCGATGATCCGGCCGCGCCCGTAAGCGTCGGGAAGTCCGGTCAGGATATGGGAGGAGCGGCAGCGCCGGACGTCGGCGGTATAGGCGTCGAATACCGCATCGTTGTGGGTGCGCCGGTATTTGGAGAAGATTTCGACGACGGTCGGGTCGGGCGAATAGCCATAGGCTTCGAGCGAGCTCAGCACCATGCGAAGTCCGCCGTTCGGCATGATCGCACGCTTCAACGGCGCATCCGTCTGAAGCCCAACGATGACCTCGTCGTTCTTGTCGATGTAGCCGGCGTCGTGTGCGGTGATCGAGCTCGGAATCTGCGAGATGTCGAGGACGCCCTTCTTGCGTTCTTCGACGAAAAGGTCAGTCAGCTTCTTCCAGATTCGGAGCGTCCGTTTGGTAGGCCCGGCGAGGAAGGCGCCGTCGCCCCAATAAGGCGTGTAGTTGAGCAGGAGGAAGTTTCGGACATTGATCTCCTTGTTCCACAACCCCTGCTTGAAATCCGGCCGGCTGCCTTTCGCTTTGGGCTTGGCCTTTCGCTCAAGAACTGTCGTGGACATTCGAGTTCTCCGTAGGGCTAAGGAGTGACCAGCTTGGGCTGCTGCTCGACAGCGGGCGGACGCGCCTTCGTGCCGGTTTCGCGAAGGGCGAACGTGAGCAGGATTGCGAGGCCAACCGCATAAAGCAGCGGCTGAAACGCCTCCTGATAGTGCGGCAGTTCGCGTTCGCCGCCGGCGCTGAGGCGGGTCAAGGTCTGCGCGAAGAAGGGGCCGAGCAGCGCGGTAATTCCGAAGTTTAAAAAGTTAACGACGCCGGTTGCGGTGCCGCCGTGCTCGGGGCGGTTGGCCTCCTTGATCACCGTGTACGGAATCATGGCTGCGCCCGAGGCGATGCCGGTAACGAGCCCGAGGCTGTACGCGGGGAATGCTTCGTGCGGGCCGAACAGGATCAGCGCGAGGCAGGCGAACAAGACGATGGCTGCGCCGATGATGACCGGCTTCCGGCGACCGATCTTGTCAGTCAGCCAGCCGAGCAGCGGGCAGCCGATGATCCAGCCAAAGGGGACCGACGCGGAGCGCAAAACGGCCAGTGAATAAGGAAGGTCGTGCGCCTCCTGCAGGAAGCGAACGCCCCACACCATGTCGAAGATGGTAGTAGGAACGAAGAGCAACCCGGCGATTACGCCGCAAAGAATCGATTGCGGATTGGAGAACACGGCGCCGATTGCCTTCAATGCGGGCATTAGCCCGGTTTGACTGCGAGCTTCTGGCTTAATCGGCGGGATGAGGAACAGGAGCAGGGCGGCGAGCGGTAAGCCGGCGATGCCCAGCCAGAGCCAGAAGCGATCCCAAGTCATTCCTCCGGCAATGACAGGACCGACAATGAACTGACCGGCCGAGCCTCCGGCCATGCCGAACATCTGCGTTGCGCCGATCAGCGTCGCGGCTCGTGAGGCGGGCATTGACGTGGTTGCAATCGCCACTGCACCGATCAAGCCGAACACTCCGCCTGCGCCTTGCATGAATCGTCCAATGCTGCCGAGCGTTGGATCCGCGGTCGAAAAGAGCATTGCCCCGATTGCGACGCAGGCGGCGCCGAGCGGCACGACCTTGCGTGGGCCGAACTGGTCGATTGCGACGCCAGCAACGAGGCTGAAGGGCGCATAGCCCCAGTAGAAAAGTCCTACGAGGGAAGCGAGACCGACCGCGGTCATTCCGAACGCCTGGGTGAGCTGCGGCATCATGACGGCCGGCGCGGAGCGCATGATGTACTGGTAGAAGTAGAAGATTGCGGTCAGCAGCCACGCGAGCAGGACGACTTTGCTGATGCGCGTTCGGGCCGACTGCTGCGCGGTTTCGGGCACCTGTCGTACCCCTCAGCAGAGGACAAGGGACTGGGCGAGACCCGCTTCTGACGTCTCCTTGTACTTCGGGTTCATGTCCTTAGCGGTCTGCGCCATCGCCGTGATTACCGCATCGAGATCCACGCGGTGATTGGCCGGAATCTCGTTGCTGG
>DASQYQ010000105.1:0-4107 GCA_035639115.1 Sphingomicrobium sp.
GCGATGCACGCGAATGGGTTAGCGCCGGACGATCCCGCCAGGCGCACCGTCGAGGTCGACGCATTCTGCTCGTGATCCGCGTGCAGGATGAAGATGCGCCGCATGGCCCGCTCGATGATAGGGTTCACCTGATAAGGCTCCGCCGGGACGCCGAAGGTCATCCGCAGGAAGTTACCGGTGTAGCTGAGGTCGTTTTGCGGATAGAGGAACGGCTGTCCGATGCTGTACTTGTACGCCATCGCTGCGATCGTCGGCATTTTAGCGATCAGGCGATGGGATGCGATCATCCGCTGCTCGGGATCGGTGATGTCCGTGCTGTCGTGATAGAATGAAGAAAGAGCGCCGACGACGCCGCACATGACCGCCATCGGGTGCGCGTCGCGCCGGAATCCGCGGTAGAAGGTCGCGAGCTGCTCGTGCACCATCGTGTGCCGGCTGATCGTATAGACCCAGTCGTCCAGCTCCTTGCCGGTCGGAAGCTCGCCGTGGACCAGAAGGTAGGCGACTTCCATGAAGGTGGAATTCTCGGCGAGCTGGTCAATTGGGTAGCCGCGGTGGAGAAGGATCCCTTTTTCGCCGTCGATGTAGGTGATCTTGCTTTCGCAGCTGGCCGTCGAGGTGAAGCCCGGGTCGTAGGTGAACATGCCGGTCTGGCCGTAAAGCTTGCGAATATCGACGACCTCGGGTCCCACCGTCCCGTCGAGGACCGGGTAATCGAAGTCGCCCCCCGGCGTTTTCATCGAGACGGCTTTGTCGGTCATTACTTCGGCTCCATTTGGTCGGCGATGCGGGCAAGGCTCTCGTCCCGTCCGAGCAACGCAAGAACATCAAAAATCCCCGGTGAGGTCGTACGCCCGGTGAGGGCTGCCCGGAGCGGCTGCGCAAGCTTGCCGAGCTTGACGCCGCTGGCCTCGGCGACTTCGCGGATGGCTGCCTCTAACGACGCCCCGTCCCAGTTCGCAAGTGCAACCAGTTTTTCGTGCGCCGCAGCGAGGATGGAACGGGCATCAGTCGTGAGCAGTGCGGACGCACCCTCGTCGACGTCAAGCGGGCGCTTGGCAAAGAGGAACGCGGCACCTTCAGCGAGTTGCAGGAGGGTGTTCGAGCGCGGCTTCAACTCGGGCATCGCCTTGGCGAGCAGTGGCTTCTGATCGGCTGAAAGGCCGAGCCTCGATGCCACCAGCTCGGCGAGGCGCTCGTCGTCGGCCTCCCGGATGTAGTGGCCGTTCAGGTTCTCAAGCTTCTTAAAGTCGAAGCGCGACGGCGACTTGCCGACATGGGCGAGATCGAACCACTCGATCGCCTGCTCGCGGCTGATGATCTCGTCATCCCCATGTCCCCAGCCGAGGCGGAGCAGATAATTGTCGACCGCCTCGGGAAGCATTCCGAGCTCGTCGCGATAAGCATCGACACCCAATGCGCCGTGGCGCTTGCTGAGCTTGGTGCCATCGGGGCCGTGGATCAGCGGAACATGCGCATAGGTCGGCTCAGGCCAACCCATTGCGCGAATGATCGCCAGTTGGCGGAAAGCGTTGTTTAGGTGGTCGTCGCCGCGGATCACGTGAGTGACGCCCATGTCGTGATCGTCGACTACCACCGCAAGCATATAGGTTGGGCTCCCGTCCGACCGGAGCAGGACGAAATCGTCGATCTCGCTGTTCTGCACGACGACACGGCCCTGGACCCGATCTTCGACGACCGTCTCGCCCTCTCGCGGGGCTTTGAGCCGGATGACGAAGGGCTTGTCACCTTGGTCCTCGGTCACCTCGCGCCATGGGCTCTCGATCCGGAAGGGACGCCGTTCCTTCCGCGCCGCCTCCCGCTGCGCGGCGAGCTCCTCCTGGCTCATGTAGCAGCGATAGGCCTGCCCGCGCTCGAGCATCCTGTGGGCGATCTCGGCGTGGCGCGCCCAGAATTGCGATTGATAATATTCGTGCCCATCCCAATCGAGGCCGAGCCACCGCATCCCGTCCAGGATCGCGTCGATTGCTTCCTTGGTGGAGCGCACCTTGTCCGTGTCCTCGATCCTCAAGAGGAACTTGCCACCGTGGTGGCGCGCATAGAGCCAGTTGAAGAGGGCTGTCCGAGCCCCGCCGATGTGCAGAAAGCCGGTGGGGGAGGGTGCGAAGCGGCTAACGACGGGACGTGAACTCATGCTTGCGCTGAGGCGCGCTTTCCTCTCTTCTTCATGTTGCAATGCAATGGAAGAGCGCCCCTAACATAGGGGGAGCGCCTCTTCCACAGCGTGCTCCCGGCTATTGGAAGGCGCGGTTTTCCGCGGGTGGAAAAGGGTTGGAATCCTCGGCTTCGGAGGCGGGATCGCCGCATGGCTCGCGCTCGATCGGCCCGATCAGTCGAAAGCGTTCCTATACCCCAGCGCTGCCTTCGCTCTGATCGGCTCGCAGATCCGGTCGGAAGTCACCCGTGGGCCGAATTAGTCCGCCCGCGGCGGGCAGCGATCGTCAGTACCGACGGATGAGACCGGCGAGGCGACCCTGGATCCGGACCCGGCCCTCTTCGTAGCGCTGTGGCTCGTAGCGACTGTTTGCCGGATCCAACCGGATCATGCGGCCCTCGCGGCGATAGGTTTTGAGCGTCGCTTCCTCGTCGTCGATCAGCGCGACGACGATCTCACCGTCTCGTGCCGAGTCAACCTTCCGAATCAGCGCGAAATCGCCGTCGAGAATTCCCTCATCGACCATCGAATCGCCCGAAACCTCAAGTGCATAATGTTCACCGGGACCCAACAAGGCGGCGGGTACCGCAAAGCTTTCGGTGCCCTGCAGCGCCTCGATCGGCGTGCCCGCGGCGATCCGTCCGTGGAGCGGGATCTCCATCGTGTCGTTCGCGATAACGGCATGACGGATCGGAGTGACCGTCGCCGACGGGCGCGCAGCGGCAGTCTCCGGCAGCTTCAGGATCTCGAGCGCCCTCGCCCGATTGGGCAGCCGGCGAATGAATCCCCTCTCTTCCAAAGCGGAAATCAGGCGATGCACACCCGACTTCGACTTGAGATCGAGCGCCTCGCGCATCTCGTCGAAGCTCGGGCTGACCCCGTCTTCCTTCAGACGGTCATCGATGAAGAGCAGAAGCTCGCGTTGCTTGGCGGTGAGCATCACTATGTCCCCGTCATTCCGTTGGAACGAACGGGGAACGTGTAGGCAACAAACGTACTCAGGTCAAGCGCGCTATTTAGCCGCCGCTGCTCATCATCCGCGCCTTGAAGGACTGGATCGCGCCTTCGTTGCGCTTGACCCCGAGCTCCTTGCGCATCGCAGCCAGGAATTCCTGCCCGTAATCCTGAGACACGCCTTGCTGCAGCTCGTTCTGCATCTGGCCGATCAGCGCCGGCTGCGCCATCGCATTGCCCGGAGTGAGCTTGTCGACCTTGACGATGAAGAAGCCGCGTCCCTGCGGATCCGGGAACATCCGGCTCTTGCCCTCACCGAGCGTGAACAGCATTTTCAGCGGAGCGGGGACGGGGCCCTGTGACATTGCAAGCTGGATCCTACGCGCCTGCAGCGGATGAACCGGAGGCAGGGTTGATCCAGCCTCCTTCATGGCCTGCGCGAACGGTGTTCCGTGTTCGAGTTTGGCTTCAATCTGCGTCGCCGCCTGACGCGCGCGGACCATCGCCTGGCTGTCGATCCAGTCCTTGGCGACTTGATCACGCACGCTGGCAAGCGGAGCGGGCGCCGCGCGAACTACCTGCCCAGGGGACACCAGCGCGTAGCCCTGGTCATTTGGTAGCGTGACGATCTCGGGGGGATCATTGGGCTCGAGGTCGAAGCCGGTCTTCAGGGCGGGTGCGAGCTCGGGCGGCAGCTTGAAATTGCTGTCCGATCGCGAAGTGCCGTTCGAAGTGACGAGCGGCGTCGTCGTGATCGGCAGCTTCGCCTGTGCGCTCGCCTCGGCGAAATTGTTACCGTTGTCGACGGCGTCCTGGACCTTGTCGACGATGTCCTCGATCGCGCCTTTGCGCTTGTCCGCGTTCAGCTTGGCGGCGATTTCTGCCTTCGCCTGATCGAGCGTCTTTCCGCCGATCGTCTTCACCGAATCGACCTTGGCAACGGCCCAGCCGAAGGTCGATTTGACGGGTCCGACTAT
>DASQYQ010000106.1:0-7435 GCA_035639115.1 Sphingomicrobium sp.
CCTGAAAGACGTGTTCCCCGAAGCCCGGATCCTGCTCTATTGCGAGTTCTTCTACCGCGCGACGGGCGCCGACCTGGGCTTCGATCCGGAATTTCCCGCGACCCCCGAGAAGGTGCTGCGCCTTCGCCTGATGAACGCGCCGCTCCTCATGTCGCTCGATGCGAGCGACTTCGGCATCGCGCCTACCCGCTGGCAGCAGCGCCAGTTCTCGCCGGTGTACCAGCCGCGCATCGCCGTCGTTCACGACGGGATCGACACCGATGCCGTCCGGCCGGGCAGGGAGCCCGAGGACGAGCTCATCACCTACGTGGCGCGCAACCTGGAGCCTTACCGGGGCTTCCATGTCTTCATGCGTGCCATTCCGGAAATCCAGCGTCGCCGGCCGAAGGCGCGCATCGTCATCGTCGGCGGCGACGAGGTCAGCTATTCGCCACGCCTCCGGCATGGCGAGACCTACCGGGCGCGGATACTGCGCGAGCTCGGCGGCAAGATCGACCTCTCGCGAGTGCATTTCCTTGGGCGAATCCCGTATGCGCAGTATCTCGAGGTCCTGCGCCGCTCGTCGGTGCACGTCTATCTCACCTATCCGTTCGTGCTCTCCTGGTCGCTGCTCGAGGCGATGTCGGCCGGCTGCCTGGTGATCGGCTCGCGCACGCCGCCGGTGGAGGAGGTGATGCGCGACGGCGAGAACGGCCTGCTCGTCGATTTCTTCTCGCCGGAAGGTATTGCTGAACGGATGGATTTTGCTTTGGGACGCCAAAAGGAAATGGCTTCCATCCGGCGCAAGGCGCGCGAAACGGTCGTTAATCAATACGACCTGAAGCGCGTCTGCCTGCCCGCGCAGGCGCGGCTTGTCGAACGGCTACAGGGTCAGCGTGCCGACGCTCGTGCCGCCGCAGACGTAAAGCACCTGCCCCGTGACGAACCCGGCCTCGCGGTCGGCGAAGAACAGCACCGCGCGCGCGACGTCGTCGGGCTGGCCTAGCCGCTTTACCGGGATCGATTGGACGATCCGGTCGACCTGCGGACTGCCCTCGGGGATGACGCCGTGGAAGTTCGCCGTCTTGATCGGCCCTGGCGCAACCACGTTCACCGTGATGCCGCTCGGCGCGAGCTCGAGCGCCCAAGTGCGCGCGAGCCCGAGCATCGCCGCCTTCGTCGCCGAGTATGCGGTGCGCGTCGGCAGCCCGAGGACGGCGCGGGAGGAGACGAGCACCACGCGCCCATAGCCCGCGCTCTTCATCGTCGGCAGCGCCGCCTGGACGAGCAGCACGGCCGCCGAGATGTGGAGGTTCACGAGCGCGTTCATGTCCTGGAGCTTGACCTCGGAGAGGAGGGCGGGGCGAATCACGCCCGCGTTGTGGATCACCGCCGTGATGGCGTGATCGCGCGCGACCTCGGCCGCGACTTTTCGCGTCGCTTCGGTGTCGCTGAGGTCGACATGGACATGCCGCAGCTTCGGATGGGCGAGCCCGGAAGGCTGCACGTCGAGCGAGATCACTTCCCGGCCCTGGTCGAGCAGGCGTCGGGCGATCGCCCGGCCGATGCCGGCGCTTCCGCCGGTGACGATGGCCGCCATCAGAGGAAGAGCTGGATCGACGGCAGCGCCGCGTCGCAGTTCAGGATGTCGACTCGCTTCAGGCGAATTCGCATGTCTCCCCCCGAGAGGATCAGGGTGTGCCAGGCGGTGGCCGCATAGCGCTGCGCTTCGTCGCTGCGCGTCTCGGTGTAGAGAAAAGGCGTGCGGGTGAGGTATTCGCCCCGCGCATCGTCGCGCTCCTCCACCTCGGGCTCCTGCAGGACGTGCAGCGCGCGGCTCGCCGGCTTCAGCGAGAAGGCGCGGTCGCTCTTCAGCCGCTCGACGCGCAGCTTGAGGAGCAGCTTGTCCTCATAGGCGAGCGAGTTGTGCAGTAGCGGATCGTTCTGTCCCGGCGCGGCCGGCACCCAGTAATGGCCATCCTCGGCGAAGAGCTCGTACCACTCGTCGAAGCGCTTCTCGTCGATGAGACGCGCCTCGCGCTTCACGAACCGGGCGAGCTCGGCGTCGGACGGCGCGCTCGTCATTGTCCCTGCGGCTCGGCCATGAATTCCGCCCAGGCGCGAAACTGGTTTCGCATCGAGATCTCGCTCGTGCCATTGCAGGTCAGCTCGCCTTCCTTCAGATCGGCGATCTCCTCGATCGCGAAGTTGCGGTGGAGGCTTACCCATTCGTTGCCATCCGCGGCGAGGCCTTCCTGGATCGAGCGGTAGCAGTGCAGGTCATCGTGCCCGACCACCGACATCGGCGAATTGATGAGACGGTTATAGGCCACCGTGCGTTGCAGGAGGATATCCGGCGCCCCCTTCAGGCGGAAGGTATACGACTCGAGCACCGTTTTGTCGGCGGCGAGGGGCCGCGCGACGCGGATCGACTGGATCGCGCCCTTGATGGTGAGGCTCGGATAGTAGACGGTGTTGTGCCGCACGGTGGCGAGGATCTTCTTCGCGCGCTCCTCGCCGTAGGCGCGCTTCATGAGCGCGTCGTAGTCGCCGAGCGCCGAGTACGAGGAGTGGATCGAGAAGTGCACGCCCGAGAAGCTGTGCCCGTGCGGATAGGCGCGCACCCCCATGTCGTCGAAGAACTTGTAGTCGCTCGCGAAAGGCACGATCTGCTCGATCGCCATCGGCTTCGGCGCGTTGGCGAGCTTGTCTTCCCTGCCTTTCTGCATCTCATCCCATAGCTTCTTCGCCGTGCCGGCCGACGACGCGTGCGCGATCATCGGATGCATCGTGTCGTTCAAGTTCTCGACGAACATCTTCCAGTTGCAGTTGTGCAGGTAGCGCAGGCAGCCGCCTACCAGCTCGAGCTCGCCCTCCGGGGAGCGATCGGCGAGATTGTCGATAGAGGAGAGCGAGTCGCCGAAGTACGCCTTGAAGCCGATGCCGCTCTCGGAGAGCCGGGCGAAGACGAAGCCGCGGTAGATCTCGACGTTCTTCACCTGGGCGAGCCCGCGCGCCGCCTCGGTCTCGCCCAGGCGCGTGCCCTCGTAGCCTTCCTTGAGCGGAATATTGAGCAGCGTGCCGTCGGTACGATAGGTCCAGGCGTGGTACGGGCAGCGGAAGGTCTTGCCCGTGTTGCCGGCGAAGTCGTAGACGATCTTGGTACCCTTGTGCGCGCAGCGGTTCATCAGCACGCGGATCGTGCCGTCCGTGTGTCGCACCATGATCACCGGTTTCGCCGCGATGTCGAGGGTGATGAAGTCGCCGGGGTTCGGCACCTGGCTGGCGTGGCCCACATAGATCCAGGTGCGCGACCAGAGGCGCTCCATCTCCAACTGGAAGATCTCGGAATCGGTGTAGACGTCGCGGTGGACGCGGTCGTCCTGGACGAGGCGCCTCAGCGCGTGACGGTCTTCGCGGTAATGGCCCATGCGCGCATTGTAGAATCACCTAAATGATTGTTTTCGACCTGCTTTGCTCCGCCGGCCACCGCTTCGAGGGGTGGTTCGCGTCCGCCGAGGACTTCTCCTCGCAGCGCGGCCGCGGGCTGGTCTCGTGCCCCTCCTGCGGCACGGCGGACGTGCAGCGCATCCCTTCGGCGGCGCGCGTCAACTTCGGCGCCCAGCCGCCCAAGTCGGCTCGACCTCCCGCTCAGCCGGCGCCGAGCGCTCAGCAGGCGAAGACGCCCGACATGGACGGCAAGGACCCTTTCGCCATAGCGCAGATGCTCTATTCGCGCATGCTCGACGACCTGTTCACCAAGACCGAGGACGTCGGCGCCAAGTTTCCGGAGGAAGCGCGCAAGATCTTCTACGAGGAAGCGCCGGCGAGGGCGATCCGCGGCCAGGCGAGCGCCGAAGAGCATGATGCGCTGATCGAGGAAGGCATTCCCGTCGCGCGCTTCCCCATCCCGCGCAGCGAAGACCTGAACTAGCGCCGCTCGTCCAACCCGAATTGCTCGTCGAGCCATCTTGCGAGCTCGACGCCCATGAAAAGCATGCCGCGACGGTAGGTCGTTCCTTCCGAAACCTGGATGCGGCCGTTCGGCCCGTCCAGCGTCGTTCCCTGCACGCACGTCCAAGACCCGTCAGCGTTGCGCTGAAAGGCCGTTCCCAGATTGTCCATCGTCCCCCCTCGGGACGCTTTTCCCCTCCACGCACAGTACGCCAAGCACCGCCGCACATCAATCGGGAACACTCCCCAACTTCCGCGCGCTACCTATTACTGTCTATTGCGCGAGACGACCGGCGCACTGCGAGCCCGCGGATGCGAAGAGTTCGTCCGCGCGTTCGTGAACCGGCGCGGCGAGAGGAGCGACAGCATGCTTTGCTTCGCCTGCGGGCAGGAGCATCTCTATACGCTGCTTCTCAACCAGGTCTCCGCGAGCACCATGGCGCGCTCCGACCGCGCGCTCGCCGAGGCCGAAGCTCTGCCCAAGCGCCTCGAAAAACTGCAGGACCAGTTCTAGCCACCGGCTGTAAGTTCAGCCAGTTCGGAGAGCATAAAGGCTAGAATTAGCAATGGCTTACCTGAGAAAGGTAAGTCTATGGATTAAGAACAACCAACGGGACTGCCGGTCTTCTCCGCGGCGGCTCGGGCAGCGTCTGCAAACGCATGCGCGGGATGGGCTCCGCGCCACGACACCGCCGGCATCCGGAAGCTGTTGCTCCCAGCCGGGAATCCCGAGACCGCCGCGTCCCAGAGACCAAAGGGGACGCCCAATCGTTCGATTGGGCCGCGGGATGAATCCTCGGTGCTTTACGTGCCTGAGGGCCGGCCTTGCGGTCGAGGGCGCAGCCCTCGGCGCCGCGAAGCGCCGCATTAATCTAGAGCCAAGGACACCTACGACAGGCGTATCCCGTATCACGGGCAGCACCAGATCCGGGGTCGGTGGCTAAGGGACGACTACGTGGGCCTTCGTAATCGGCATGGGCGGTGCGCAACGCCGCGTCGCGCAGCAGTTCAACCCATTGGCGCTACGGCTGGTGCTGGCCGAAGCGGAAAGGCTACTTGCTCGTGGCGAGCCGCTCTCGGATGTACTGGAGGCTTTCGCGGAGCTGTTAAGCAGGCCGTGAAGAAGACCTATAGATTCGCTGCAAGTTTTTGCGCTTCGGTGAGCAGCGTCTTTCGCTGGACGAGGACCGCCGCGTATGCGTCGTGGATGACTTCGGTGTCTTCTACGGCGGCTATCTTCGCCTCCGTCGCTGCGAGTTTCATTCGCTCCACGATCGTGGGATCCGCAGGATTCGCCGCAACGAGCGCATCGGCAGCCCGTTTCATGGCCTGTGTACCAGCTTCCAACATTTGTTGTTTCTTCGCCATGAGGGCTAGTTCGTACTTATCGGCTGCGGCATCGAGGTCCTCGGCGAGCGCGTGCAGACTGGGGAAGTGGATCGCCGTGAGGGCGAGGATCTTGGCCGCGGGGTTCGGCTCGTACGTTTCTTGGGCTAAGTCGAAGAGGTACTGGTGCCGTAGGCGCGTGCCCCAGTTCTCAAGTTCCGCGAGGTACGTAACGGTAGTTTCGAGCTTCTCCCTATGAACATTTCGGCGGTCGTCCTTAGCGCGCAGCCAACTACTCAGAAAAGTACCGCTGAGTCCCCCCGATATACCAATAAGGCCGCCTACGATAACGGGCAGCACGCTTCGTGCGGTGCGGCGGGCATAGCCGTATGGACGATGCTATTCCGCGACGCCTTCTCTTACGACAAAGGCTTTTCCGTCGTCCGTCAGTCCATAGTCGGGTGGCTCGGAAGGCATAGATAACGCCTTGTGCACGAGTCCGTACCCCTCCAACTTCTTCAAATGCACGTCTACGCGCAATGGGGTGATTCCGAGGGCATTTGTGAAGTCGCGTGCTCGGAGGCGACGTTTGGAGTGGCCTAGGAGAGCGAGCATCCGCGCTTCTCCTTCATCCAGGGCAAGGAGCGATGGGCTCTTCTGGCCGCTGACGGTCCGTAGTTCTTGCCGCAGACGTTCAACCTCACTCTCCAGGGGGCGCACCTTGTCGCGTAGCTTTTGGTTTTCGGTGCGGAGTCGATCCCGTTCGTTCTCTGCTTCTTCTAATGCCCGGTCGAAGGCGAGCATCTGCCGCCGTTGTTCTTGTGGCAGGGTCCAAGTGCGTGTGGTGTCTGCGATCTTGCCCATTCTTAACTCCTTGGATCGCAAGAGTAGCCGTGGATCGTCGCTTGCGAGCGGACCCTTATCATCGTGCGTGCTTCGTTTGCCATGGTTGCACAATGTGTATTATGTTAAATAAAAGCTGGATACAGGAAGCCTGCTAGGACTTCGGCATCGCCCCCACCATCTCGGCCGAAAAGAGCTTCGGATTCAGAGGATGGCGGCTCAGGGCGCGGTTTTCGCCCATCCAGCGGGCGTAATGGATCCAGGCGCGCGCCTGCTGCGCAGGTACCGAGGCCTTGCCGGTGCGGTACTTCGGCGGCAAGCCGAAAGCCGAGAAGGCGCGGTCGACGGCGATCTTCTGGAGTGCCTCGGTCAGGCGCTCTATGCCCTCTCGATCCTCGACGATGCCCGGAGACTGGAGGAGGCGCTCGAGAAGCGGCGCCTCCGCGGCGTAATCGAGCGCCTTGAGGGGCGCGCCGCCGGCGTAAGCGAGCCAGCGCTCGGCGTCTTTTGCGTTCTGCGAAGCGAGCCACCCGAGGGCAACGTGCCTGGGAGGCAATGGGACAGGTAGCGCGACGCAGCGACTGCGGATGGTCGGCGGCAGGCGGGCCGGGCGGTGCGAGACGAGGATGAAGACGGCGCCGGCGGGCGGCTCCTCGAGGCCTTTGAGGAGCGCGTTCGCGGCGTTTTCGTTCATGTCCTCGGCCGGATGAATGAGGGCGATCCGCAGCCGGCCGCGGTGCGAGCGAAGGTTGAGGAAGTCGGCGAGCTCGCGCACCTGCTCGATCCTGATCTGCAGGCTTGGCTGCCTGGTGCGGCGGGCAGGGGTTGTCTCGCCCCCGCCCTCCTCGCCCTCCTCCGGCTCCACCGGCTGCTTTGCCAGCGCCTCGGGCTCCAGCCGACGAAAGTCCGGGTGGCTGCCACTCATGAACCACCGGCAGCCATCGCATTCGCCACACGGGCGGCGAGCGGCGTCCGCGTGCTCGCAAAGGAGGAGCTGCGCCATCCGCTCGGCAAGCGCCAGCTTGCCCACGCCGCGCGCGCCGTGGATGAGGAGCGCGTGCGGCAGGCGCTCGAGCCGGGAGCGAAAGGCCTGAAGAACGGGCTCGTTCCAGGGATGCATCACAGCCCTCGCAGCGCCTGCTGGATGGACTGGCGCACCGTCTCGAAGTCCCGGCTCGCATCGATCATGCGCATGCGCGAGGGCTCGGCCTTCGCGAGCTGCAAATACGCCTGACGCACCCGTTCGTGGAAGGCGGCGTCCTCGCGCTCGAAGCGATCGAGCGTGCGGCCGGTGCGGTTGAGGCGTTGGCGCGCGACCTCATAGGGGCAGTCG
>DASQYQ010000107.1:0-4807 GCA_035639115.1 Sphingomicrobium sp.
CGACGTCAGCCTGTCTCCGGGCATTAGCCGTACTCTCTCCCCTGCTGAATCTCATGAAAGCACACAACAGTTCCAAAAAATAGTTGCCATGTGCAACTGGATTCGCTATAAGTTGCAAATCGAAACTTTATCACAGGGGTAAAGCGATGTCTCGTCCCTTCATGTTCCTTGTCGGCCTGGCGTTCGTCGCTGCTCCCGCGGCGGCCGCAAATTATTCCGCGACTCTGAGCGCGCCGGCGACCGGCCGCTTCATTGCCCGCGACATCACCTGGAATTGCGGCGCCGCCGCCTGCCTTGGAGCGACCGAGGAGAGCCGGCCGGTCGTGCTCTGCCAATCGCTCGCCAAGCAGGCTGGCCGAGTCGAGAGCTTCGTCGTCGACGGCCGCCCCTTGCCTCCATCCGAGCTGGAGCGCTGCAACGCGTCCGCGAAGGCGCAATCGCAGCAGGCGCTTGCCGCCAAATAAGAGGTTCGATTCGGGCCGCTCGCTACTCCCTCCGAGCGGCCCTTTCTTTCGCACTTGCACAACCACGCCCCGTCTGCCCATTTTAGAGGGGTGCTTCGTCAGTACGAACTCGTCGAGAAGGTCCGCTCCTACGATCCCGACGCGGATGAGGGGCTGATCAACCGCGCCTACGTCTTCTCGATGAAGGCGCACGGCGACCAGCAGCGCGCTTCGGGCGACCCCTATTTCAGCCATCCTATCGAAGTTGCGGGTATCCTCACCGACCTGAAGCTCGACGACCAGACGATCGCGACCGCCATCCTCCACGACACGATCGAGGACACGGTCGCGACGCCCGACGAGATCGAGAAGCTGTTCGGCAAGGACGTCGCCAGGCTCGTCGACGGGGTCACCAAGCTCAGCAAGATCGAAGCTCAGTCCGAGAGCGAACGGGCCGCCGAGAACCTCCGCAAGTTTCTCCTCGCGCTTAGCGACGACATCCGCGTGCTGCTGGTGAAGCTGGCGGACCGGCTGCACAATATGCGGACGCTCCACCATATCCCGTCGGAGGATAAAAGGCGGCGGATCGCACGCGAGACGATGGATATCTACGCGCCGCTCGCCGAGCGCATCGGAATGTACGAGATGATGACCGAAATGCAGACTCTCGCATTTCGGGAGATCGAGCCGGACGCCTACGCATCAATCACTCGACGCCTCCAGCAGCTGACCGAATCCGGTGGCGATCTCGTCAACCGCATCGGCCTCGGCCTGCAGCTCTACCTCGCCGACAACGGCCTCGAGGCCGAAGTCACCGGGCGGCAGAAGCATCCCTATTCGATCTGGAAGAAGATGGCCGAGCGGCACATCAGCTTCGAGCAATTGTCCGACGTCATGGCCTTCCGGATCATCGTCGACGACGTCGCCGGCTGTTACCGGGCGCTGGGCCTGATCCACAGCCGCTGGCCGATGGTTCCAGGTCGCTTCAAGGACTATATCTCGACGCCCAAGCGCAATGGCTACCGGTCGCTGCACACCTCGGTCATCCACGATTCCAAGATGCGGATCGAGATTCAGATCCGCAGCCGCGAGATGCATGAGCAGGCCGAGCGCGGCCTAGCGGCCCACTGGGCTTACAAGGAAGGCAAGCCGAAGGGCGACGTCACCATCCCCTGGGTCGACGATCTCGTCGAGATTCTCGACCATGCCGAGAGCCCCGAGGAGCTGCTCGAGCATACCCGGATGGCCATGTACCAGGACCGGATCTTCGCCTTCACTCCGAAGGGCGAGCTGATCCAGCTTCCGAAGGGGGCGACGCCGGTCGACTTCGCATATGCGGTCCACACCGATCTTGGTGACCGCACGGTCGGCGCGAAGGTCAACGGACGCGTGGTTCCCCTTCGTACCATGCTCGAGAACGGCGACCAGGTCGAAATCCTCGCCTCCGAGGCGCAGCACCCGCAGCCGAGTTGGCTTCGCTTCGTAGCGACCGGCAAGGCGCGTGCCGGAGTCCGTCGCTTCGTCCGCCACAAGGAGCGCGAGGAGACGATCGAGCTCGGGCGCAAGATCTACGACGAGATCGTAGCTCGACTTCCCGCCGAGCTCGACAAGGAAGCTCAGAAGCGAGCGCTAAAGAAGCTCAAGATTGAGAACCAGGACGAGCTGATGATCGCGATCGCTCGAAAGCGGGTGAGTGACGAGGCGCTGATGGAAGCGCTGATGCCTGGCTCGGCCGGCGGCGACGTCGCTCCTCGGCCGCTCGGCCAGCGCAAGGCGATCTCGATCAAGGGGCTGACGCCAGGAGTCGCGTATCACCTCGCCCAATGCTGCCACCCGATTCCCGGCGACCGGATCGTCGGCCTTAGGCGCGAGGACGAGGAGATTGAGGTTCACGTCATCGGCTGCGACACGCTCGCGAGCGGAATCGATGCCGACTGGCTCGACCTTGCCTGGGGCGAAGGTTCGGACGGCGGCGCAGCTCGCCTTGCGGTGATCCTCCGCGACATCCCCGGCGCTCTCGGCACGATGTCCGGAATCCTCGGCGCCAAGCACGCCAACATCATCAACCTTCAGCTCGTCCATCGCGACGGAAGCTTCCAGACCTTCCACCTCGACATCGAGGTCCACGATCTCGCGCACCTCCACGCGATCATCGCGGCGCTGCGCGAGGCGGACCCGGTCAGCTCGGTCGAGCGAATCTAGACTCGCGCCGCCTGCCGCTGCTGTCGCGCATGCGCGTCGCCGCCAGCGAGCACAGCAAGCATCACCAGGTCCGAAGCGCTCGCAGTCATCGGCGCGATCTGAACCGGATGTTCAAGTCCGAGGATGTACGGCCCGAGCACGCTTTCTCCGCCCAATGCGCGAAGCAGCTTGGCAGAAAGGCTCGCCGATTGGAGTCCGGGCATGACCAGGATGTTGGCTGGGCCGGACAGCCTGCTGAACGGATAATATTGGCACTGATAGTCGTAGTTCAGCGCGACGTCGGGCGCCATTTCGCCCTCATATTCGAAGTCGACGTGGAACCCGTCGAGGAGCTTCACCGCCTCTCGAAGTCCCTCGATGTGCATGCCCGGAGGATTGCCGAACGTCGTGTAGCTGATGAACGCAACCCGCGGGTCGAGCCCCATTCGCCGCGCGAACGATGAGGCCCGCATTGCGATCGCTGCATATTGTTCGGCAGTCGGACGCTCCGTGACTGCGGTGTCGGCGATCAGCACTGTATGGCTTCGGCTGACGAGGACGTTGATTCCGAACGGAGTGGCTCCGGGCTCGTCGTCGATAACCGTTCGGACCTGCTTCAGCGACTGGCTGAATGGACGCGTCGTGCCCGTGATCATCGCGTCGGCTTCGCCGAGCGACAGCATCGCGGCGGCGAAGTAATTGCGATCCTGGTTGACCATTCGCTCGATCTCGCGGCGGAGCATGCCGTGCCGCTGGTGCTTCTCGTAGATGAAGTCGACCGCACGGCCGACCAGCGGCGAGTTGCGGCTATTCAGAACTTCATATTCCTTGGGGTCCTCCACACCCATTTCCTTCAGAAGGTCATAGACCTCCTCGCGGCCGACCAGCACCGGCGTTCCGTACCCCGCCTCCTTGAAGGCGATCGCGGCTCGAAGAACGTTCGGCTCCTCGCCCTCCGCGAACAGCACGCGCTTCGGGTTCTGCCGCGCATTTTCGTAGGCGAGGCTCATCACCGAGACGGTCGGGTTCAGCCTTGCGCGAAGCTGCTGGCGATAGGCCTCCATGTTCGCGATCGGCTTTTGCGCAACTCCGCTCTTCACCGCGGCTTCGGCGACCGCCGAAGCAACCACTTCCATCAAGCGGGGATCGAATGGCGCCGGGATGATGTAGTCACGCCCGAAGCTCTGGGCCCTTCCGCCATAGGCTGCGGCCACTTCCTCCGGCACCGGTTCGCGCGCGAGTTCCGCGAGCGCTTCGGCAGCCGCAATCTTCATCGCATCGTTGATCGCCGTCGCTCGCACATCGAGCGCGCCACGGAAGATGAAGGGGAAGCCGAGGACGTTGTTGACCTGGTTCGGAAAGTCCGAGCGCCCGGTCGCGATGATCGCGTCGGGCCGGACTTCCGTCGCATCGGGTGGCCAGATCTCCGGGTCGGGATTGGCCATTGCGAAGATGATCGGCTCCTTGGCCATCCTCTTCACCATCTCAGGCTTGAGTGCGCCGGCCGCCGACAGGCCGAGGAACACGTCTGCGCCCTCCAGCGCCTGTTCGAGCGTCTTCTTGTCCGTCTCCACCGAATGAGCCGACTTCCACTGGTCGAGGTCGGTGCGGTCCTTGCTGATGACTCCCTTGCGGTCGCACATGATGACGTGATCGCCCTTGACCCCCATCGCCTTGATCAGCTCGGTGCAGGCGATTGCGGCAGCGCCGGCGCCATTCACGACTACCTGGATGTCGCCGAGCTTGCGGTTGGTCAGCAGGCAGGCGTTGATCAGGCCGGCTGCAGTGATGATCGCAGTGCCGTGCTGGTCGTCGTGGAAGACCGGGATGTTCATCCGCTCGCGCAGCGTCTGCTCGATGATGAAGCAGTCGGGCGCGGCGATGTCTTCGAGGTTGATCCCCCCGAAGCTCGGTTCGAGCAGTTCAACCGCATCGATGAACCTTTGCGCGTCTTCGGTCTTCACCTCGATGTCGACGGCGTCCACGTCGGCGAAGCGCTTGAACAGCACCGCCTTGCCCTCCATCACCGGCTTCGACGCAAGCGCTCCGAGATTGCCGAGGCCGAGGATCGCCGTGCCGTTCGAGATCACGGCGACGAGGTTGCCCTTCGTCGTGTAGTCGTAAGCGCAGGTCGGATTGTCCGCGATCGCTCGAACCGGCACCGCGACGCCGGGCGAATAGGC
>DASQYQ010000108.1:0-2791 GCA_035639115.1 Sphingomicrobium sp.
AGATGAAGTGGTGGCGGCACGGCGGCGGCTCCTGCCGCCGCCCCGCAAGACGACGACGATCAGACCACCTTGCCCACCACCTCTCCAACGTCCTTGGTACTTCGACCGGCGCGCTGGGTCACACCCGGATCGGGCCGCACCGGGACCCGATCTCGGCTCCTAGACCCGTACTGCGCTAAGAAATGGGTGGTCAGCCCGGATCGAGCCCGCGCGCGATCACCGGGACGTGAAAAACGGCGTCGTAAGCGGGGGGCACTTGCGTCGCGGCGATCGTCCGAAACAAACTAGGTTCGGGATCGCTAACGGGAGCCGTCTCCTTCTCCCCGGATCAGTTCTCGGTGGACTGGTCAGGGAGCGCCCACTGCCCCGGGCCAGTTCAGGCCGAGCGCCTTAGCGAGGAAGACCGCCATCTGGCCGCGCGTTACAGGGCTGTTCGGGCAGTAGTTGCCTCCGCCGCACCCTGCGGTGATCCCTGACCGGTAGAGAGCTTCGACGAACTGGAATATCGGGCTGGATGTAGGCACGTCGCCGAAATCTGCCGTCGCGGGCGCAGGGCTGACTGAGCGCCTCCACCACACCTCTACCCAGCCAACGTATTGTTGAGTCGCTTCAACGCCCTCCTCGACGTTGATGATGAGCGCATTGCCAGCCGCGCCGGTCCACGTGTAGCCTATCGGCGTTGCGTTGTAATCCGTGTCCCAACCGTGCACTGTGCTCGAAAATGTCCCAATGGAGGTCAGCGTGCCGTCTTTGTAGCGGTTGAGCAAGTTGACTCCGTAGGCGAACGCGGCATCGGTCGTGCTGTTCAAGCCAATGTAGTCGATGACGGCTCCCGCAGGGAGGTTCAAGCTCGCGTAAAACTCCGTGACGCCCGAACCCGAACTAGTGCTCCATCGACCTAGGCTCCCCGACGTTGCGTAGCCGGCAAACGCAACAAGAGTGTTGTCGGGGTAGAACCCCGTTGCCGAGACCGTCGTCACCGAATAGTCCTGCGTCCCGAACGTGGCTGGAACCCGTCGGGTGGTCGGAAGGAGACTCTTCGGGAGCGGACTCTGCGCCTTGACCTCTGCCGCAATCAGGCCAAAAACGACGCCGATCACAAAGGCGTGCTTCCTGTTCATGAGCTCCTCCTCTTGCCGAGGAATTCTATTCGCAGCATCCGCGCCTGCTCCACGGCGGCGATCCGGCGATTCGATACTCCTTCGCAGGATCCCGTCGTGGCCGCCGTGCGTCGATCCGCTCGTCGATTCCGCCCTCACGATGGACGACGCCCCGCTCCTCAATTCGGCGCGGCTCCGGATGGCGTTCCGAGAGATCGGCCGGGAGTGGTCCCGGCACTTCGCTTCTTCATACCGAGGTCACACAATGATCCCTCGAGGCTCCCGTCTGCCCCCCGGCACCTTCGCCAGCGAAGCCGGGATCACCGTCGCAGGATTCTCCTCGACCTCCGGCGATTCTCGCTCTCACATGTCCGGAACACCTGAACCGTCAGTTCGGCCAGTGTAGGCCGAGCGCCTTCGCGAGGAAGATGGCCATCTGGCGGCGAGTCAGGTTCGCGTCGGGACAGAAGTTGCCACCGCCGCAGCCTCCGGTGATGCCGGAGGCGGCAAGCGCTTCGACGTACTGGAAGCCGAAATCCGGCAGCGGGACGTCGTTGAACGTGGCCGTCGGCGGTGGCGGGCTGACCTGACGCCTCCACCAGATCTCGACCCAACCGAACAGTGGAAGCGTCCCTTGCATCTGGTTGACGTCCACCTCGAGCACGTTGTGGACATTCTGAGTGAACTGGAAGTTGAGCGGAGTCGGGTTGTAGTCGGTGTCGAAGTCGTGGGGTGTGTTGGCGAGTGAGACGATCTGGCCGCCCGTTCCATCACGAGCGATGCGATTGATGGTCACCACCAGTTCGCCCTGGCCGCTCGACGCCGCTTCCAGTCCGACAAAGTCGATGATCGATCCCGACGGGATGTTGACCGATCCCATATATAAGGTCGCGCACGCGCCCGTCGGAAAGTAGCGGCTCAGTGAGCCGTAGTCCGTGACGTACCGGCATGCTGGATCGGTCATGTTTGGCACAAACGATGTGGCGGGGATCACGGTCACCGTGTAGTCGGCCGTGCCGAACTCGGCGGGGGATCGCGTCGTTGCGAGCACCGGCGAGACGGGTCGCGGCTGACCGATCAAGGCGGAGGCGGACAGGCCCGCGAGAATCGCGCACGAAAGGAGTTGCAGCTTCTTCTTCACGACGTTCTCCTTCAATTCGGCCAGTGCAGGCCGAGAGCCTTCGCCAGGAAGATCGCCATCTGCCGGCGCGTCAGGTTGGCATCGGGACAGAAGGTAGTCCCGTCGCCGCATCCGCCCGTGATGCCGGAGGCCTTGAGCGCCTCGATGTATTGGTAGCCAAAGTCGCTCATTGGCACGTCGGTGAAGGAAGGCGTCGCTGGCGGCGGACTCACAGCGCGCTTCCACCAAATCTCAACCCATTCAAGGAAACCGGTCTCGTTCCCGGAAGGCTGGTAGACGTCCACCACCAGAGCGTTATGGGCATTGGCCATTAGCTGCCAGCCCAAAGGTGAAGCGTTGTAGATAGTGCCGCACGAACTGCCCTCGGCGACGCTGACGATTCCGCTCGTCGTCCCTGAATAACGGTCGACGTAGAAGAGCGTCGCGGTCAGGGTCGGGATTACGCCGGGACAAGATTGCAAACCGACGAAATCGATGACCGCGCCCGCGGGCACGTTGACTCCGGCGAACTCATGACCGCCGTCGTACGGGGGCCCGTGAGTATCTCCAA
>DASQYQ010000109.1:0-7891 GCA_035639115.1 Sphingomicrobium sp.
TCCGGAAATCGCGTTCGCCGGTCGGTCGAACGTAGGAAAGAGCTCTCTCCTCAATGCGCTCACGAACCGGAACGGCCTCGCGCGGACCTCGAACACGCCGGGGCGAACGCAGGAGCTGAACTTCTTCGACGTCGGCAACCCCTTGCAGATCAGGTTGGTCGACATGCCGGGCTATGGCTTCGCGGAGGCACCCAAGGACCTCGTGCGGCGCTGGCGCCACCTCGTGAACGACTATCTCCGCGGCCGGTCAGTGCTGAAGCGGGCCTTGGTCCTCGTGGATTCGCGGCATGGCCTGAAAGACGTCGACCGCGAGATGATGCGCATGCTCGACGACGCCGCGGTCAGCTATCACCTGGTCCTCACGAAGGGAGACAAGGTCAAACCCAGCGCCCTCGGAGCGCTTTACGAAACGACGATGGTCGAAGCTTCGAAACATCCCGCCGCGCATCCGTCCATCTTCACGACCTCGAGCGAAACCGGTACCGGGATCGCCGAGTTACGAACGGCAATCCTCGAAGCCGCGATGTCCTAAGGAGAACAGCTTGCTCAAGCTGATCATCGGTAACCGTGCCTATTCGAGCTGGTCGATGCGCGGCTGGCTCGCCTGCAAGCAATCGGGCGAGCCGTTCGAGGAATATGTCGTTCCTCTTTTCGACGCCGAATGGGAAGAACGGCGCGAGGGCGATGAGTTCGCGCCGTCGCTCGGCAAGGTGCCGATCCTGTGGGACGGCGACATCGTCGTCTGGGACAGCATGGCGATCATCGAGTTCCTCGCCGACCGCTTCGGGCCGACGCTTTACTGGCCCGAGGACGAAGGGGCTCGCGCCGTCGCCCGCTCTATGGCGGCGGAGATGCATTCCGGTTTCGCCAATCTCCGGCGCGAGCTGCCAATGAACGTACGCAAGAGCTTTCCGGCGAGAGAGGTCAGCGACCCCGTGCGCGAAGAGATTGACCGGATTCTCCAGCTGTGGGCGCAGGCGCGAGCGCGCTGGGGCGGGACGGGCGATTTCCTGTTCGGCGACTGGTGCGCGGCCGACATGATGTACGCACCAGTGGTGACGCGGTTCATCACCTACGGCGTAAAGGTTCCGAACTTCGCGGCCGCCTACATGAAGTGCGTGCTGTCCCACCCGGACGTGAACGAGTGGATCGACAAGGCTCAGGACGAGCCCTGGGTGATCGAGCAGTACGAGACCGGGAAGGCCGCTTAAACGGGACGCCTGGTTTCGGCGTAGGGGGTGCCGTCCTTGCGCGCGTAGGTTCCCTCCGGCGTAAATACCATGTCGATATCGGAATAACCGCCGCCAGTGTTGGTTCCTCCGCCGACCACGACGAACGTGCAGTCGCTGGCGCTCTCGTTGATCAAGTGATGGCCATTGGTGCTGCCCTTGGCCCATGCCGCGCAGTCTCCGGGCCGGAGGACGGTGCGTCCGTCGTCTTCCACCAGCACTGCTTCGCCGGAGACCATGACCAGGAACTCGTCCTCGCCATTGTGCCAGTGGCGCTGTGACGACCAAGCTCCGGGCTTCAGGGTCACGTGGCTGGCGCCAAAATCGGTGAGACCGGTCGCGGGCGCGAGGCGGCGATACCACCTGCCCTGCACTTGCTTGTCGAACGGCGGCGGATAGCCGGTACGATTGCTCTGCTCGATGGAATCGAGGTCGATCCTGGGCATGATTGTTGCTCCGCTGCCATAAACACACCTGATAGGCGCTGGTGCGACTTCTATTGGAATTCGCGGTCGCCGCCCATCAAAATACTGATCATGGATGATCTAGCGAACAAGCGAAGCCGGGCGCCCGTCGATCCGCTTCGAATCAGCCGCTGCGTCGGGGACGCCTATCACAACCAGCGCATCGTCTCGGTCAATGATCACGAGATCCGAATGAGCGTGATGACCAGCGCCTTTCCCTGGCATCGGCACCCGGATTCCGACGAGACCTTCTTCTGCGTGGATGGCGAATTGGTCATCGAGCTGGACGGAGGGGAGATCACGCTTCGCCCGGGCGAGTTCCTGACCGTCCCTAGAGGAGTGCGCCATCGCACGCGGCCGGGCGGAAGCAGGTCGGTCAATCTGACGTTCGAAAAACTCGACTCTGAAACCTTGTTCGACTGAGCGAGCCGACAGCTTGCCTGCTGCAACACGGTTGCTACGGCTGCACCTATGTCAACCGATCCTGTCGAGCTCGCCGTCGAGCTGATTCGCTGCCCGAGCGTGACACCGGCGCGCGGCGAGGTCTTTGACCTGCTTGAGGCGGCGCTGATACCGTTGGGTTTTGCCGTGCACCGGTGGGTCATGGGCGAGCCGCCGGACGGACCGACCGAGAATATGGTCGCAATGCGCGGGCAAGGTTCACCGCATTTCGGTTTTGCGGGACACCTCGACGTTGTTCCGGCCGGTGAAGGCTGGGCGGGCGACCCATTCGCCGGGGAGATTCAGGACGGACTTCTCGTCGGCCGGGGCGCCAACGACATGAAGAGCGCGATCGCGGCTTTCGTCGCCGCGGTGTCGCGGTTGGAGGACGGCGATGGGACGCTATCCCTTCTCATCACGGGGGACGAGGAAGGCTATTCAACCTACGGCACACCGCGGATCATCGACTGGCTGAACGAGCGGCGGATCAGACCCGACATGATCCTGATCGGTGAGCCGACTTCGGTCGACCGCCTCGGAGACACGGTAAAGATCGGCCGGCGCGGATCAGTCAACATGTGGATCGAGGTGCCGGGCGTGCAGGGGCATGTTGCTTACCCGCACCGGACCAAGAACCCCGTTCCTCCGCTCGCCCGGGTAGTCGCTGCGCTTTCCTCCATTCATCTCGACGAGGGAAACGACGAGTTCCCGCCATCCAATCTCGAGTTTACGTCGATTGCGACGCCCACGCACGCCAGCAACGTCATTCCGGCAAGCGCCACGGCGCAGCTCAACGTCCGCTTCAACAACCTCCAGCGGGGCGCCGACCTGGTGAAGCTCGTGGAGGAGATTGCCGAGCGTGAAGCGCCTGGCGCGAAAGTGAAGGCGCGGATCTCCGGCGAAGCTTTCCTGACGCCCGCGGGCGAGCTGTTCGACCTGGTTGTGAACGCAATCAGGGAAGAGACCGGCATCGCGCCCGAATTATCGACGAGCGGCGGGACGTCGGACGGGCGGTTCCTGATCCAGCTCTGCCCCGTCGTCGACTTCGGCCTCCCGAACGCGACCATGCACAAGGTCGGCGAATGCGCGGCGGTGGAGGACATTCGCGCCCTGTCCCGCATCTATGAGCACATTTTGCGCAAGGCGCTGCACCGCTAGTCGAAAGCACTTTCACATACCGTTGTGTCCCCATATGCGCAGGGCCATGCGCGATGCTTCCGACTCCGCCGATTTCGGCAATGACGGCGATTCCGAACCGGACGCCGTGACGTCACTGGCCTGCTATACCAATCCTGTCCTCGATCACGATTTCCCGGATCCTGCAATTATCCGGGCCCCCGACGGCTATTACTACGCTTACGCGACGCAGACTCTGCGCGACGATCGGTGGATCAACATCCAGGTCGCGCGCTCGACCGACCTCGTCCACTGGGAGCATATCGGAGACGCGCTTCCCGAGAAGCCGGACTGGGCGATGGAGACCCAGGACTTTTGGGCGCCGAGCGTCATCTACGGTGGCTCGACCTACTTCATGTACTATTCGGCGACGCCGGACTTCTGCCATCACCACGAGCGCGGTCATGCGCTTGCGGTGGCCACCGCCGATTCTCCCGAGGGTCCGTTTGTCGACATGGGGCACCCGCTGCTTCTCGGCGCCGGCTTCGAATATATTGATCCCCATGCTTTGGACGACCCGGTCACCGGCAAGCATTTGCTGTATTGGGGATCGGGATTTCAGCCGATCAAGGTTCAGGAACTAGCGCCGGACAGGATGTCCTTCGCTGCTGACAGCGCCCCGATCGACCTCATTTGGCCGAACGGCAAGCACGGCGACTTCCCACGGCTGGTCGAAGCGGCGTGGACGGTGCGCCACGGCGGCTATTACTATCTCTTCTATTCCGGCGATAATTGCTGCGGGCCTGACGCGGACTACGGCGTGATGGTCGCTCGGTCAGAAAATGCCACGGGCCCATTCGAAACCCTCGAGGAAGCCAAGGGCGTCCCGCACAGCCTGATCCTCTTCAAGAACGACCGCTGGCTCGCACCGGGCCACAATTGCATCGTGATCGACGAGGCGGGTGAATATTGGATCATCTATCATGCGATCGATGTGAATCGCCCACGGCAGACCCAGGAAGACGAAATCAACAGCCGCCGAATCCTGATGATGGACCGGATCGAATGGCATGACGGCTGGCCTTGGGTGGGGACACCTTCGGATCAACCGAGAGCCGCCCCATCGGTTTAGCGCCGTCCTCCGGCTATTGCGCGTGGGCGCGTTGCGGCCCGGCGCTCCGCTTCGAATTCGTTGAAACGCTGCCGCTGAGTCTCGAACTCATCGAGCAACCGCACGTCGACATGCCGGCTGCCGTCGGAAACGACGGAGGAGAGCAGGCCAGTCTCGGCATGCCTTGAATTATCCCAGCCCGGATAAGCTGTAATTGGATACCAGCAGACGCCCCTGATATCGGCGCCACGGCTGATAGCGTCACGCACCTCGTTGCAGACATAGTGCAGCCAGGACGGCTTGGCCGTGCCCTCCGCGCCGGTCTCCGAAAGGAATATCGGCTTTCCGTATCGATCGGCGATTTCCAGCAACATGTCGCCAAGAGGCCGATATTCGTGGTGGCCCATCGGAATAGTCGGGCCGTCCCAATACCATTGGTTGTGTGGGTAATAGTTGAGCCCGATCACATCGATCAGCGACGGATCGCCGCCGAGATCCGGCTCTCCCCTGCCCATGATCCAGTCGTAAGCTTCGAACATACCGCTTCGATTCTTTTCGGCGGCGCGGATCGTCTGGCGCCGCTGGTCGTGCGGGGCGACATGGATTAGCGGTTCGGCCCAGACGATTGTCGTCTCCGGCCAGCGCGCCTTGATGGCCCTAGATGCCATGACCGCTGTCCGAACCAGCTGCCGCTTGAACCAGCCCTGCTCTTCCGGGCCGACCCGCGTGAAATAGCCGTCGTCGACTGCCCATGAGAGAAAGTTGATCTCATTGAGCGGGCAGACGAGCGGCGGTTTGTCGCTGACCGACTGCTGAAGCTCAAGGGCTGCGATCGCGAATTCGGTAAAGCGCTCGGCGAAGTTGTGACCAGCCTGATCCACACAATCGGGCGAGCCGTAGTGGAACAGATCCCAGATAATCTGAACGCCCGCTTCTTCGGCCGCTTCGAGCATCGGACGCCAACTGGACCAATCATAATTTCCCGGTGATTTTTCGATCAGGTGCCAGCGCAGACCGTCGCGCAGCGTCCGGAAACCGAACTTTGCGCATAGTTGGTAGTCGCGAAGAGCATGTCGATCGTGGCCCGTCGCCCTGATGAGGTCGAGCCTAACGCCGTCCCGCCGCCTATGCGACGAGCACTCGAATCCCGCCTGCAAAAAGCTGTCGAATGGATCGGACGTCATTGCTCCCTCAGGCCCAAATAATGCGCGAAAGCGAAAATGGAGCCGCGACATACCTGAAAAACCGGCATGATTCAGCGCAGAATTGACGCAAATCTAACGAAATTCGGAAGTGCTAAGCTACCGACTTGGAAGCGTCGCGACTGCTTACTGTCCAGGCGAGGAACTCATGCTCGAACATTGCCGGGGCGAAGATATAGCCTTGGACGGCGTCGCAGCCCATCGCGCGAAGGAGGTCCGCTTGCGCAACAGTCTCCACCGCTTCCGCCACGACCTCGCACTCCACTCCCTTGATGAGTTGAATCACAGCCTGGACGATCACCCGCGCCCTCTCGTTGGTCTCGATCTCGGCCGTCAGCGAGGGATCCAGCTTCACCCGGTCGATCGCCATCGACTGCAGGCGGGCAATGTTCGAATAGCCAGTGCCGAAATCGTCGATGGTGATCCTGGCGCCGTCGCGGCGAAGCGAAGCAATCTCATCGATCACCGCGGGACTGACCTGCATCGCGGCACTTTCGGTGAACTCCAGCTCGATCATCGACAGCGGCACTTCAGCATCGATGAACGCATGTCTTAGCTTCTCAAAGAAATCGTGCCGTTCGGCCTGGCGGAGGCTGACATTGAGCGACAGTCTTCCTGAAAACCCGTTGCCGCGCCACGAGCCAAGCGTTGCTGCGACTTCGTTGATCACCCATTCGCCGAGATCGGCGATGATTCCGGTCCGTTCCGCGACGGGGATGAAGCTGGCCGGGAGCCTCAATCCTTCGCGCGGGTGGTTCCATCTGACGAGCACTTCGGCGCCGCAAAGCTCGCCGGTGATTAGACTCATTTGCGGCTGGAACGCGAGCACGAATTCATCCCGCTGCAGCGCTTCGGTCAGCGCGTTCTCGGTTTCGATCCGCTCCTGATGCTCGCTGGCAAGATCCAGATTGAACAGGCAGAACTGTCCGCCGCCAACCGATTTCGCCCTGTACATGGCGATGTCCGCTGCGCGCATCAGAGTTTCAATGCTGGAACCGTGCTCGGGCGCTATCGCGACACCGACCGATGCACCAATGTCGACGCTGTGGGAGCAAAGCTCGAACGGCTCCGAGATCGCGAGCACGATCCGCCGCGCTATTCGTTCGATCTCGGCAATGGAGCCGATCTTCGGGAAGAACATCGTGAATTCGTCGCCGGCGAGGCGCGCGAGCAGCGGCCGGCCGCGCGCGCTTCCGTTGAACTCCGCGTTGACGACCACTCGAAGGCGGTTGGCAACCATGATCAGCAGCTGGTCGCCCCGCGCATGGCCGAGGCTGTCGTTGACCGCCTTGAAGCGGTCGAGATCGACGAACAGCATCGCCGAGTTCGTACCCTGGGGAGCCTCACTCAAAAGCCTGTCGGCTTCGGACCGAAAATGCAGTCGGTTTGGAAGCGACGTGACCGGATCATACATCCCCAGCGCATGCGCATTCTCGATCGACGCGCGCACTTCCGTGAACAGCGTGTCGACGGCAGTTGCGAGCTTGGGCATCACCCTCCGCACCGCTTCCGGAGCCGGCGAAATGAGGTCCCCGTCCTCGACTGCAAGCAACCGGTCTCCAAGCGCGGCGAGCGCCCTTGCGCTCTCGCTGTTCGGGCGTTCGGACGCGACATAGCTGATCAACAGGCAAAAGGTGCCGGCGACCAACGCGGCCACGATCTTCTCGTCGAAAGCTGTCAGGTACAAGAGCGCCGCGAGCGAGAAGACGAAAGAGGCGAAGCCAGCAGCGCACGACAGGATCGCGTTGCTGATCTTCTGGGCCGTGCCTGCTTTCATTTCGACTGAGCGCCTCGCGCGACGGCCATGCCCGCCTATGGGCACGCGTAGCTGGAGGACGGTTAAGGAATCGTCAGCGTGGCTGCCGCCTTCGCCGCAGGACGATGTAGAGGCTCCCGCCCCCGCCGTGGCGCCGATGCGCGCCGCGAACCGCTGCGATCTCGGAGGCATGGTGCGACGCGCTTAGCCAGTCATGCACAGCCGCGCGGATCGCGCCCCGCTTGATCGGCGGCTTGCCGGGGCGGTGGTGCCCAGTGACAAGCACGACGAGACGTTCGCCCCGCAGGATCGCCTCCTCGAGGGCCCGGTCGATCGCCCGCCAAGCGCTGTCCAGGCTCATTCCGTGCAGGTCGACGATCCGGTCGGGAGTGGCTGAGCCGCTTCGAAGGCGCTTGTCCCAGCTGCCGTCGAGGGTCGAATCGGTGACGTTCGGCGTCCGGACACGTTGCAGCGCCACTTTCGAAACAATGACTCGAACCGCCGTCGGAGCCACTACGTTTTCGGGAGATGTCTCAATTGGATGCCGGTCGCTCCTGTCACGCGAAAGTGGA
>DASQYQ010000110.1:0-3790 GCA_035639115.1 Sphingomicrobium sp.
ATCCGCCTCGCCGCGCTCGGCCTTGCGCTCATGTGGTTCTACGACCTCAACCTCTACACGATTGCCTATCTCGGGTCGGCGACCGCACACCGCCTTTCGGAGTGGCGCGGAGTCGCAATCGCGCTAACGGCGCCGATGTTCGCGCTGGCTACTCGCGGTGAGAGCGGGTGGCGGATCCGCGTCTCGCGCGCAGCCACGTTCCAGTCGCTCTCGCTGCTCGCGATCTGCGCCTACTTTGCGTTGATGGCTATCGTGGCCACGGCGCTTCGAGGGTCCGGCGTGGATTGGTCGGCGGCGCTGATGATCGCCGTGCTTGCGGTGATGACCGTAGGCGCGATGGTCCTGCTTCCGAGCGCCCGAGCTCGAAGCTGGATGAAGGTGAAGCTCGCCAAGCACCTCTTCGAGCACCGCTACGACTATCGCACCGAATGGCTGCGCTTCACTGAAACTATCGGGCGCGCCGGCAGCGATGCCCCTCCTCTCGCCGAGCGCATCGTCAAGGCATTCGCCGACGTTGTCGACGCGCCCGGTGGCCTGCTTTTCGTCGACGACGACGGCGGCAGCCTCGCCATCGGCGCAAACTGGAACTGGCCTGCCGACGCACCGTCCGGTGCGAACCTCACCGAGGCTGCGCCGCTCTGGATGCGCCTCGAAGAATCCGGCCGGATCATCGAATTCGAAGCGCTGCGGCAGGATTGGGCAAGCGCCCGTGACAAGGCGCTACCGGTTCCTCACTGGATGATCGACGATGAGTCGGTCTGGGTGGGGGTACCCCTCCTCCACGAACAGCGGCTGGTCGGCTTCGTCATTCTCGCGGCGCCCGGTTATCGCCGGCAGCTTGACTGGGAAGACTTCGATTTGCTTCGAACCGCGGGACACCAGGCCGCGAGCTCGCTTGCTGAAGCGATGAGTCAGGACGCGCTCGCCAATGCGCAGCGGTTCGAGGAGTTCAACCGGCGGTTCGCGTTCATCCTTCACGACATCAAGAATCTGGTTAGCCAACTTTCGCTGGTCGCCCGCAATGCGGAACGGCACGCCGACAATCCCGATTTCCGCGCGGACATGGTCGCAACCCTCCAATCGTCGGTCGGCAAGATGAACGACCTACTCGCGCGCCTCGCACCGCACTCGTCGGCGCGGGTGCAGCTGGTCGAAGCGCAGCCGCTTCTGCCGATCCTCACGTCCGCCATCGCTGCAAAGCGCCGCGACCGGGAAGTCCAGCTGCTCGGCGATGCAACTCAGTGCGCCATCGTCGACGCAGGAGCGCTTGAACAAGCGGTCGGCCACCTCGTCCAGAATGCGATCGACGCGAGCAGCGGCACTGCAGTTACCGTGCGCGTGTCCCACCATGGGGCCAGCGTTTCTATCTCAATTACCGATAAAGGAGTCGGAATGGACGGCGATTTCATTCGAAATAGGCTGTTCCAGCCCTTCGCTTCGACCAAATCGGGCGGCTTCGGCATCGGCGCCTTCGAGGCGCGCTCGCTGGTCAGCGCCATGGGCGGTCAGCTCAGCGTCGACAGCGTCCTGGGCCGCGGCACCACCTTCACCATCACTCTTCCGGCGGCTCTGCCGGAGAGGCAACCCGAACGGAAAATCGCATGAGCGAAGAACCCAAAGTGCTGCTCGTCGTCGAGGACGACGAAGGCCTGCAGCGGCAGCTCAAATGGGCCTATGACGGCTACGAGGTGATCTGCGCCGGCGACCGCGCGCAAGCCATCGACGCGCTCCGTGCGCATGAGCCCGCGGTGGTCACGCTCGACCTCGGCCTTCCGCCCGATCCCGACGGCACCGACGAAGGATTTGCGACGCTCGCCGAAATCCTGCGGCTGAAGCCAGACACGAAGGTGATCGTCGCCAGCGGCCACGGCGCACGCGAAAGCGCGCTGAAGGCGATCGCGATGGGCGCTTACGACTTCTACAAGAAGCCAGTCGACATCGACGATCTCGGCCTGATCGTCGCGCGGGCTTTTCACGTGCACGAGATCGAAGACGAGAATCGCCGCCTCGAAGCGGGCAGCGCGGCTTCGGTGCTCGGTTCGATCATTACTGCGGCGCCGGAAATGCAGAAGGTCGCGCGAACGATCGAGCGCGTCGCCTCGGCCGACGTGTCGGTCATGCTCCTCGGCGCCAGCGGCACCGGAAAAGAACTCCTCGCCCGGGCCGTCCATGAGCAAAGCGGGCGGAAGGGCGACTTCGTCGCGATCAACTGCGCGGCAATCCCCGAGAACCTGCTCGAGGCCGAACTGTTCGGCTATGAGCGCGGCGCATTCACCGGCGCCGTCAAGTCGAACGTCGGCAAGATTGAGCTGGCGCAGAGTGGGACACTGTTCCTCGACGAGGTCGGCGACATTCCGCTTCCGCTCCAGGTCAAGCTGCTGCGCTTCCTCCAGGAGCGTGTGATCGAACGCATAGGCGGACGCCAGCCGATCGCGGTCGACACCCGCATCGTCTGCGCGACCCATCAGGATCTCGACGCGATGACGGCCGACGGCCGCTTTCGCGAAGATCTCTATTACCGCCTCGCCGAGATCGTCGTGAAAATTCCGTCGCTCGCCGAGCGCTCGGGCGACGCCGTCCTTCTCGCACGGCACTTCGTCAATCGGTTCGGACGCGAGCTCAATATGAGCGCTCAGTCGCTAAGCCCGGACGCTATCGACGCGATCCACGCGTACGGCTGGCCGGGCAATGTCCGTGAGTTGGAGAACCGCATCAAGCGCGCAGTTATCATGGCCGATGGCAAGAGCGTGACTGCTGCAGATCTCGACCTTCCGTCGAACGCCGCCTCGGATGAAGAGCCGTTGCACATAAACTTGCGCGCCGCCCGCGAAGTTGCGGACCGGAAGGCCATCCGTCAGGCGATGAGTCGCACCGACAACAACATCTCGGGCGCTGCGAAACTCCTCGGGGTCAGCAGGCCGACGCTTTATGACCTGTTGAAGCAATATCGCCTGCAGGCGTAAGGAAACTTTGCTGGCAAGCGTCCGCGTCTGTGGTATCGGAACAGAGTCAGTAAGTTAGCAAGACATGGGGGCTATGTTTATGCTGCGCGCGTGGTTTCTTTTGGCGACGCTTGCCGTCGCGCCGGTCGTTCTTGTGAGTTCCGTCTCGGCAAGCGCGCAGGCGCAAGGCGCCAAACAATGCCAGGATACGCCGGCGAAGCAGGCCAAACGGTCGATGTTTGGCAGCATGCTTGGCAGCATCGGGAGCAGCGTTCTTGGGCACGTTGGCGCCGGGAGTGAAGTCGTCTCACTTGCCCTGCCGGCGACGTCCTACCTCAGCGACGAGCTGCTAAAGATGCTCGACTGCAAGGAGCAGCAACAGGCGGCGAAAGCCACCGACCAGGCGATCCGGGGCGGCGTCGGGACGGAGGTCGGCTGGAAGAGCGAAAGCCGGCCTAACGTGTCCGGAACCTCCAAAGTGACCGGCCAGGAGAAGATGGCGGACGGGGGCGATTGTCTGACCGTCACCGACGTGGTTATCGTCGACGGCGAGGAGACGACAGTGCCCAAGAAAATGTGCAGGGCGAAAGGCGCGAGCGCCTACGCGAAGGTCTGACATGATCTGGGGGCGCACCAAATCGGCCCTTGCAGCCTGCGTGCTGTTCCTAAACGTTGCCGCCACGGATCCGGTAGACCCGAACAACCCGACCTGTCCCAAGTACATGAACTGGTCGACCTATCCGGAGATGAAATTCACGCTTGAAACGGTCAACGGCGTTCGGGTGCTGAAGGCGGAGGGGCAGATCGACCAGGACGTGCCCGCGAAGTTGCAGGACGCGCTGAAGACG
>DASQYQ010000111.1:0-4637 GCA_035639115.1 Sphingomicrobium sp.
CCCAGCGGTTCGAGGGTCGTCCTCGCGCGCTCCGGCAGTTGCCGTCACCATCGACGATTTCGATCTCTCGGATACGCCGCTGCTCACCGGAATGGAGCGCGATCGGCGTATCAGGGAGGCTCTCGCTCGGCACCGAATCAAAGCGGCGGGCTTCGTCGCTGGAAAATATGTCCATGAGCCGGTGAGTGACCAAGTCCTGCTAAGCTGGTCAGCCGAGGGCCACATCATCGGCAACCACAGCTTTTCCCACATTTATTACGGGACCGAAGATCCCGACGGCTACATGGCCGACATCCTGAAGTGCGAAGCTTTGCTGTCCGGCTATCGGGGCTTCCGAAAGTTGTTCCGATATCCGTTCCTGGCTGAGGGGAAGACCGCGGAGGCCCGCGACTCGCTTCGGGAGCGCCTGCATTCCGCGGGTTATCGCATCGGCCACGTGACGATCGACGCGTCGGACTGGGCGATCGATGGAAGGCTCCGGAAACGGCTTAATGAAGATCCGAAGGCCGACCTGGCGCCTTACCGCTCATTCTACCTCGAGCATCTGTGGGACCGCGCAACCTTCTACGACGGGCTCGCCAAGAAGCTCTTCGGAACGTCGATCGATCATACGCTGCTTCTCCATCATCGGCTTGGGACGGCGCTGTTCCTCGATGACATCCTGAACATGTTCAGGGCGAGGGGATGGCGGCTGATTGACTCGCAGAGAGCCTTCGCGAGCCCGATCTTCGCGCTCCAGCCGAAGAGCCTGCCTTCCGGGCAAAGTCTGATTTGGGCGGTCGCGAAGGAGCGAGGCGGCTTTGATCCGATCCTGCGCTACCCGGGCGAGGACGAAAGGTACG
Source organism: Sphingomicrobium sp. (assembly GCA_035639115.1). GTDB lineage: Bacteria > Pseudomonadota > Alphaproteobacteria > Sphingomonadales > Sphingomonadaceae > Sphingomicrobium. Next base: position 843 of record DASQYQ010000111.1, read on the forward strand.
AAGCGCCCAGGATGGACTCGCTCGGCCTCTGAGAAGTCGCGAGATTTGACCGAAACTGAACAGCTAAAGGAACGTTGGCGCAACGACAGCGTTGGCGACCGGAACTGCACGAAGAGGAGAGGGCAGATGAAACGAATATTGCTTCTTATCGCGGGGACCGCCGTGCTTTCTGCATGCGCGACCACGCCGCCCCCGATGACCACCTGCCCAGACGGCTCTCAAGTCGCAGCCGGCGCCCCTTGTCCGCCTCCCCCACCGCCACCGCCGCCACCACCGCCGCCGCCGACGGTTTGCCCCGACGGAACGACGGTCCCGTCAGGCACCGCCTGCCCGGCTCCGCCGCCTCCGCCTCCGTCGCCGCCGCCCCCGTCGCACGCGGGCGAGCGCGGCTAAGCGAGGAATTGCGGCGCAGGCAGGTGCCTGCGCCGCAATCTGTCATCGTTCACAAGAAAAAGCGGCCCGGCGCCTGTGCGCCGGGCCGCCGTTCATGAGCTTCGCTTAAGCCTCAGCAGACTCGGGTATAGTAGTACACGCCATTATGGTGATGGCGCTCAAGGCAATTGCTGTGATGGCTCCTGTAGCGCGGGTACGAATAGCCGTAGCTTGAATAGCCGTAGCCGTAGCTCGGGTACGAATAACCGTAGCTATAGCTCGGGTATGAATAGCTGTAGCTCGGATAGGAGTAGCTCGGGTACGAATAACCGTAGCTGTAAGGGCTGTAGGAATAAGGCGAATAGCCGTAGCCGTAATATTGGGCGGCGGCTGGCGTCGCGGCCATTGCAGCGGCGATGGCGGCTGCCGTTCCGATTAGCAGTTTGCGCATGACGGGTTTCCTTCGTTCCGCTCGCGAAAACACGATGTTTTGCGAGATTTGCGTGGACAACGAAGTGAAACGGCCGATGTTGCGCTAATCGCGACAAGCTGAAGCGCTGGAGAGGCGGATAACGGCTCTTTGACCAGCAAGTCCAGGGGGCGCAGAATGGAGAAATTCACCGGCGGCTGCCTGTGCGGAGGAGTCCGGATCGAGGCGACCGGCTCCCCTTATCGAGTCGGCATTTGCCATTGCCTCGATTGCCGGAAGCATCATGGCGCCCTCTTCCATGCTTCGGCGATCTTTCCGGAGGAAGCAGTAACGATCGACGGCGAGACTCGCGAACATGCCGGGCGCTTCTTCTGCCCGCGCTGCGGTTCGTCCGTCTTTGGGCGCACCGGAGACGAGGTCGAGGTGAACCTTGGATCGCTCGATGCCCCGGACCGGCTGATACCCACTTACGAGCTGTGGACCATCCGTCGTGAGTCCTGGCTGCCGGCTTTCCCCGGCACCAAGCGATACGATCGCGACCGTGACTCCACCACCCGTTTTGAAGGCCCGTTCACCCGTTCATAAGGTCACATTGTTATTGGTGCGGATGAGCCTATTTTAGGCGAAAGCGCGTTTCCCGCGCGGAAAGAGACGATGAACGACAAGGAAAAGAAGCCCGGAAACCCCTGGACGAAGAGCCTGCTCATCTGGGTCGGCGTCCTGTTTGCGCTGGTGCTGTTCGTGCAGATGATCGACGGCGGGTCGCGCAGCGCGACCGGCCAGGCGATCCCTTACTCCGAGTTCGTCCGCCAGGTCGATGAGGGCAATGTCCGCTCGGTGACCATGGCCACCGGGAGCACAGGCAGCAACGCGATCACCGGCAAGCTCGACACCGGCGAGGTGTTCAACACGATCGCTCCGGGCGATGCGAACGTCTCCGACAAGCTCATTGCCAAGGGCGTCGCGGTTCAGGTCAAGGGCGAGGAAGGCTCGAGCATTTGGCTGTACATGCTCTATAATTCGCTGCCGTTCCTGCTCATCCTCGGAATCAGCTTCTTCGTGATGCGCCAGATGCAGAAGAATGCGGGTTCGGGCGCGATGGGCTTCGGCAAGAGCCGCGCGCGCATGCTGACCGAGAAGCAGGGCAGGGTGACCTTCGCCGACGTCGCCGGAATCGACGAGGCTCGCGAAGAGCTTCAGGAGATCGTCGAATATCTCAAGGACCCGGGCAAGTTCGCCCGGCTCGGCGGCAAGATCCCCAAGGGTGCTTTGTTGGTCGGTCCTCCGGGTACCGGCAAGACTCTTCTCGCCCGCGCCATCGCTGGCGAGGCTGGCGTTCCCTTCTTCACCATCTCCGGCTCCGACTTCGTCGAGATGTTCGTCGGCGTCGGCGCGAGCCGCGTCCGCGACATGTTCGACCAGGCCAAGAAGTCGGCGCCGTGCATCGTCTTCATCGACGAGATCGACGCCGTCGGTCGCCACCGCGGCGCCGGCCTCGGGAACGGCAATGACGAACGCGAGCAGACGCTCAACCAGCTCCTGGTCGAGATGGACGGCTTCGAGGCCAACGAAGGCATCATCATCATCGCCGCGACGAACCGCCCCGACGTGCTCGACCCTGCGCTTCTGCGCCCAGGGCGCTTCGACCGCCAGGTCGTCGTTCCGCGCCCCGACATCGATGGCCGCGAGCAGATCCTCACTGTCCACATGAAGAAGGTGCCGCTGGCGCCGGACGTCGATGCGCGCGTCATCGCACGCGGCACGCCGGGCTTCTCGGGCGCCGACCTCGCCAACCTCGTCAACGAGGCTGCGCTCCTCGCCGCCCGCAAGGGCAAGCGCCTGGTCGCGATGCAGGAGTTCGAGGACGCCAAGGACAAGGTGCTTATGGGCACGGAGCGCAAGTCCATGGTCATGACCGAGGATGAGAAGCGAATGACCGCCTATCACGAGGCGGGCCACGCAATCGTTGCTCTCCATGAGCCCGCGTCCGACCCGATCCACAAGGCGACGATCATCCCGCGCGGCCGAGCGCTCGGTCTCGTCATGCGTCTGCCTGAGCGCGACAGCTACAGCTACCACCGCGACAAGATGTACGCGAACCTCGCGGTCTCCATGGGCGGTCGCGTCGCCGAGGAAATGATCTTCGGCTACGACAAGGTCTCTTCGGGCGCCTCTTCCGATATCCAGTACGCGACCCAGCTCGCGCGTGACATGGTGACTCGCTGGGGCATGTCGGACGCGCTCGGTCCGCTTCAGTACGCAGAGCCCGAGGAAGAGGTGTTCCTCGGCTATTCGGTGAACCGTCAGCGGCAGATGTCGAACGAGACCGCGCAAGCGATCGACGCCGAGATCCGCAACATCGTCGAGAACGGCTACACCCGCGCCAAGACGGTGCTCACCGAGAATTCGAACCAACTGGAATCGCTGGCCCAGGCGCTGCTCGAATATGAAACCCTGTCGGGTGACGAGATCAAGAAGGTGCTCGCAGGCGAAGGTATCGACCGTGGCGGCGTGACCGGCCCTTCGATTCCATCGGCCGGCTCGTCGATCCCGAAGGCGAAGCGGCCCAAGCCCGGCGCAATCGGCGGACCGGCGGCCGCCGGCGTCTAGAGCCTCCCGAGGGGCATGCCGCGGCGAGCCATCGCAATCGCTCTCCTCGGCGTTGCGGCGCCCGCTCAGCCAATGCCGGTCTCCGATTTCCTGACCAGGTTTGAAGCCCTGGATTCGAAGGGTGATCCCGGCAAGCTCGCCGCCCAACTCGGCGACCTCCGCTCAGAGGTCCAGAAGGACGCAGCGGAGCTTCGCGCCGAACGGCTGGCCGCCGCCGCAGCGCACAAGACTCCTGCTTATTGCCCTCCGCCAGGCGCTGCGCAGCCGACCGCCGAGGAGATCGTTGCGGCGCTTGAGGATGTCCCCGAGGCGAGCCGCCCTCTCGTCCAGGTCAAGGATGCCCTTCGCGGTTACCTCGCGGTGCGCTTCCCCTGCTAGAACCT
>DASQYQ010000112.1:0-3794 GCA_035639115.1 Sphingomicrobium sp.
ACTCGAAGCAGTTGAACGCGCTGATCGAGGAGGCGCTCGCCCACAATCCGGACCTCAAGGCTGCGCAGGCCGCGATCCTGGTCGCTCATGAGAATGTGCGCGCGCAGCACGGCGCCTATCTTCCGCAGGTCAGCGCAGGCCCCGGAATCACCTATCAGAGAGACCCGTCCGCGACGCTCGCTCCAGTGCCCGCCAACAATGCGTCGCTTTACACGCTGATCACGCCTTCGGTCAGCGTGTCCTACACGCCCGACGTCTTTGGCCTGAACAAGCGGACCGTCGAAAGCCTCGCGGCGCAGGAACAAGCGACGCGCTACCAGATGATTGCGACCGACATCACCCTGAGCGCGAATGTCGCCGAGGCCGCGATCACCGAAGCATCGCTCGAAGACCAGATCGAGACCACCAATGATCTGATCGGGATCAACCGGCAGATCCTCAGCCTCCTCCAGTACCAGAAGTCAAAAGGCTATATCGGCGGCGCCGACATTGCCGCTCAGCAGACCCAGCAGGCGCAGCTCGAAGCGTCGCTTCCGCCGCTGATCAAGCAGCGCGATCAAGAGAACGACCTGCTCGCGGTGCTTACCGGCCGTTACCCCTCGCAGCTTCCGGCGGAGAAGCTGACGCTTGCGAGCCTGACGCTTCCGGCCGACCTGCCGCTGAGCCTTCCGTCGACCCTCGTTGCGCAGCGCCCCGACGTTCTCCAGGCGGAAGAGAATTTGCACGCTTCCAGCGCCGAGGTCGGCGTGGCCGCGGCCAACCGGCTGCCCAACATCACTCTTAGCGCGAACGCCGGCACCAATGCCTTGGCGATCGGGCAGCTGCTCAATCCCGGCACCTACTTCTGGAACATCGGCGCTTCGCTTCTCGCGCCGATCTTCGACGGGGGAACGAAACTGCATCAGGAGCGCGGCGCCCACTACGCCTTCCAGCAGAGCGCCGAACAATATCGAAGTACGGTGCTGACCGCGTTCCAGAATGTCGCCGACACTCTCGTCGCCCTCGAGCAGGATGCGAACAAGTTGAAATCGACTGCGGCCGCCGTTGATTCGGCAAAGTCGAGCCTCGACATTTCGCGCCTCCAATACAAGGACGGCTATGCCGCTTACCTCGCGGTCCTGAACGCCGACCAGGCGTACCAGCAGGCACGGCTCAGCCTCGTTCAAGCGGAGGCCGACCGTTTCACTGACACTGCGGCCTTGTTCCAGGCGCTCGGCGGCGGCTGGTGGCACCGGCCCGAACTCGCGAGCAGCGTCGATGCGAAATAAGCTCTTCGCACTCCTCGCCGCCGCGCTCCTTGCGGCCTGCTCGTCCTCGTCCGATGAGAATGCCACTAGCGTCGCCGTGCCGAACGTCCGGCTGACCAAGGCGCAGCTTGCGCATATCCAGCTCTATACGGCGGTGCCCGTCGGCTACCGGCAGAAGATCGAGGCGCCTGGCACCGTCGACTACGACAATGACCAGGCGACGTCCGTCGTGTCGCCGTTCACCGGGCCAGTGACTCAGATCCTGGTCGGACTCGGGCAGCCTGTCGCTAAGGGGCAGCCTCTCGCGCTTGTCCAGTCGGCCGACTTCGCGACTGCAATGGGCGCCTATCGCAAGGCTGTGGCCACGTCCGTCAATGCGCGCAGGCTCGCCACCGCCGACCGCGATCTCGCTGCACATAACGGAATTTCGGAGCGTGAGGCCGCCCAGGCTCAGACGGACGCGGCGAGCGCCGACGCCGACCGCGATGCCGCATTCCAGGCGCTGATCTCGATGGGCGTCGATCGCGGCGCGATCGCGCGCGCCATGGCCGGCAGCCCGAGCGCGGGAGTGACTGGTGTGATCCGGGCGCCCGTATCGGGGATCGTCGTCGACAAGCAGATCACTCCGGGCCAGCTGCTTCAGGCGGGATCATCCGCAGCCTTCACCGTCGCCAATCTGTCGCAGGTGTGGGTGCTTGCGCAGATCGCCTCGAGCGACCTTGCCAATGTCGGCTTCCACGATGCGGCGACGATCGATCCCGGCAACGGCACCGGGCCGTTCCACGGCACCGTTCAGAACATCTCCGCGGCGGTGGACCCGAACACGCGTGCCGTTGTTGCGCGGATCGTCGCTCCCAATCCCGGCGACCTCCTGAAGAAGCAGATGTACGTCCACGTCTCGATCGATTCGGGGCGCGTCAGCACCGGACTGCTGGTGCCGGTGTCCGCAGTGCTCCGCGACGATGAGAACCTGCCGTTCGTCTATGTCGCGCTTGGTGACGGAAGCTTCGTCCGCCGCCACGTCACGCTCGGCTATCGCGACAGCCAGAATTACGACGTAACGAGCGGCCTCGCTAGCGGCGATCGCGTCGTCTCCAACGGAGCGCTCTTCCTTCAGTTCATCCAGAGCCAATGAGCGAGGAGCCGGCCGAGCCGCCGAAGACCGGCTCGAACCTCATCAACCGGATCGTCGCGCTGAGCCTCGAGCAGCGCATTCTCGTCCTTGTCCTAACCTTCATTCTGATCGCCGCGGGCGTTCGCGCATGGACTCGCCTGGCAGTCGATGCCTATCCCGATCTGTCGCCGCCGATGGTCTCGATCACCGCCCAATGGCCGGGCCATTCTGCGGAAGAAGTCGAGCGTCTGATCACCGTTCCGATCGAGCGCGAGATGAACGGGATTCCGAAGGAGAACAATCTCCGCTCGGTCTCGCTCTACGCGCTGTCGAGCATCGACATCACCTTCGACCAGGACACCGACCGCAATTTCGCTCGCCAGCAAGTATTCAACCGCCTGGCGGGGCTGGACCTGCCGAACGGCGTCGCGCCGGAAGTGCAGCCACTCACCTCTCCCTCCGGCCTAATCTACCGCTACACGCTTCAGAGCCCCGACCGCTCGCCAACCGAGCTCAAGACCTTCGAGGACTGGACGGTCGAGCCGCAGTTCCGCTCCGTGGCGGGCGTCGCCGACGATTCCGGATTCGGCGGCGGGACGATGCAATACCAGGTGCTGCTCGACCAATATCGCCTGGCAGGCGCCGGCCTGTCTCCCCAGCAGGTCGAAAGCGCGCTCGGCGCCAATAACGGGAACGGCGGCGGCGGCTTCTATTCGGAAGGCGGCCAATTCTATTACGTCCGCGGGCTCGGCCGGATCTCGTCGCTGGACGATATCGGCAACGTGGTCGTCGCAGTGCACGACGGAATCCCGACGCTGGTGAGGGACGTCGGCGAGGTCACGCTAGGGATAGCGCCTCGGCTCGGCGAGTTCGGGATCGGCAAGCAGGACGACGCTGTCGAAGGCGTCATCATGCTTCGCACCGGCGAGAAGACCCAAGAGGTCCTCAAGCGCGTCGAGGACAAGACGAAGGAGCTGAACACCAGCATCCTTCCGAAGGACGTGAAAGTGGTACCCTTCTACGACCGCTCAGACCTCGTCCACGAAACGGTGATCACGGTCGAGAACAACCTGCTTCGCGGCATGCTGCTGGTTGTCGTGATCCTGATCTTCTTCCTCTACGATGTGCGATCCGGGCTGATCGTCGCAGTCACGATTCCCTTGTCCCTGCTGTTCGCCTTCGTCTGCCTCGACCTGCAGGGCGCGTCCGCCAACCTGCTTTCGATCGGAGCGATCGACTTCGGGATACTCGTCGATGCAGCCGTGATCATGGTGGAGAATATCTACCGGCGCCTCGCCGAGAGCGAGGAGCGACCCGACGATCTCATGGCGATCATCCGCGATGCCGCTGCGGAGGTCGACCGGCCTCTCTTCTATTCGGTCGTCGTCATCGTCGTCAGCTTCCTTCCGATCTACGTGCTCTCCGGCCTGTCT
>DASQYQ010000113.1:0-2413 GCA_035639115.1 Sphingomicrobium sp.
CCAGTCGAGCGGATCGCAATCGCGATGAATGAACGAGGTCCCCTGCGCGAGTTCGATGAGCGCTCCAAAGGCCGACAAACCGACGATAAGCCAGGCTGCCCGAATGCGCGGATAGGCATAGGCCCCAAGGACGCCAAGAACGCCGAACGCAATCGAATGCTGCACCTTGTCGGGAAGCAACGACGTCCCTGGCTGCGGCGGCAGCAGCGCCATGACCAGCGCGAACAACGCCGCCGCCCAGAAGAGCAGCCTTACCGCCCGCCCGCCTGCATAATCTTCGGCGAATCTCACTCGACGTAATGAGCCCTTGTCTTCTCGCGAACCTCGTCCTTGGTGACTCCCGGGGCAAGCTCGATAAGCTTGAACGGGCTGTCATGGTCCGGCCGCTGGAACACCGCGAGGTCGGTGATGATCATGTCGACCACGTTCTTGCCGGTCAGCGGAAGAGTGCAATCCGGGATGAACTTCGAGTCGCCGCTCTTGGAGACATGCTCCATCACGACGATGATCTTTTTCACGCCGGCGACGAGGTCCATGGCCCCGCCCATGCCCTTGATCATCTTGCCCGGCACCATCCAGTTCGCAAGGTCGCCCTTCTCGCTCACTTCCATGCCGCCGAGCACCGCGAGGTCGATATGCCCGCCACGGATCATCGCGAAGCTGGTTGCGCTGTCGAAGAAGCTGGTCTGAGGAAGCTGGCTGACGGTCTGCTTGCCGGCGTTGATGAGGTCCGGATCGACCTGGTCGTCGTAGGGGAACGGCCCGATTCCGAGCATTCCGTTCTCGCTCTGGAGAGTGACTGTCATGCCCGCCGGCACGTGATTGGCGACGAGCGTCGGAATGCCGATTCCGAGGTTCACATAATAGCCGTCGCGCAGCTCCTTGGCCGCACGCGCCGCCATGTCGTCGCGAGTCCAGCCTTCCTTCAACAGGCCATTCGAGGTCATTTCTTCGTTCCCTTGATCAGGTCGCTGGGCAGCGGATTGTCAGGCGTCTGCTCCTGCCACAGGATCGAGGCGATCACCCATTTGCCATCGATCTTCACCAGCTCGAAGCTGTTGATTCCACGCTCGTGGAAACTGCCGTTAGCAGTACGTCCATCATAGGAGGACCAGGCCGTCGCAAGGCCGCCCCACACTTGCAGCCGCCGGCCGAGTTCGCGCTCCGTGAAGCCTTCGCGCTCGAGGATGTCGCGATCGCGCGCAATATAGTCCTCGACGGAGCCGCCATGCAGGCCCTTCGGCCCGATCGCCTTCATCGTCGCGCCAGGTGCAAATAGCGAGCGCATCCGGTCGAAGTCGCGCTTCTGCCCGGGCGGTCCGGAGATTACGTCGTACAGGCCGCGGATCGCCGCATCGATGCCCGCAAGGTCGGCCTTGCTCGGCTGAACTGCGGCCGCCGCAGCTGCAATCAGCAGCGAAGCGATCATGCCGCCTCACGCTGACGCACGGTGCGGAACTCGATCTTCTTCTCGTACGGTGCACCGAGGATCAGGCGGTTCACGAAGATTGACGGCAGGTGGATGCAGTCGGCATCGAGCGAGCCGGGCGGCACGATCTCCTCGACCTCGGCGATGCACATCTTTCCGCACGTCGCCGCCGGTAGGTTGAAATTGCGCGCCGTCTTGCGGAACATGAGGTTGCCCGTCTCGTCGGCCTTCCAGCCCTTTACGATCGACACGTCGGCGCGGATGCCATGCTCGAGGATGTAGGTCTCGCCGTCGAAGTCCTTGTGCTCCTTGCCCTCGGCGACCTGGGTCCCAACGCCGGTCTTGGTGTAGAAGCCCGGGATTCCCGCTCCGCCTGCGCGCATCCGCTCGGCAAGCGTCCCCTGCGGCGTGAACTCGACCTCGATCTCGCCGGCCAGGAATTGCCGCTCGAACTCCTTGTTCTCGCCGACGTACGACGAGATCATCCTCTTCACCTGCCGAGTCCGCAGAAGCTTGCCGAGACCCTCATTGTCGATTCCGGCATTGTTCGACGCGATGGTGAGGTCCTTGACTCCGCTGGCGACGATCGCATCGATCAATCGTTCGGGAATTCCGCACAGGCCGAACCCGCCGGCGGCAAGGGTCATTCCATCGAACAGCAGTCCTTCGAGAGCGCTTGCGGCGTTGGCGTAGATTTTCTGCATGTGCGGCCCAATAGATGCGCCGCAGAACTGGTCAAGCACAGCTCAGGAGCGCGGCGGCATGATCCTCACGGTGAGCCGCGGACGCCTCGCACCGCGTGCAAGCCGCACCTCCCAACTGTCCGAAGCCGCGCGCTTCCGCGACGCGAACTCCGTCTCGCTGGTCTGGCAGGTGAAAGCACCGTCCACGCTTGAGAGGTCCGCGATGGCCAGGCGCGCCACGGCCCTGCGTCCGCCGTTCGCGCACATGTCGGGCTGACCCTCGGACATGCAGCTGACGTCG
>DASQYQ010000114.1:0-15951 GCA_035639115.1 Sphingomicrobium sp.
TCGTATACCGGCCGGCTTTCGCGTCCTGGTCGCTGATCGTCAGCGTGGTGGCGAAGAGCGCGCCGACGTCCACGCTGGCGCTCGGCGCGAAGAGAACGCCGTTCGGGTTGCTGAGGAAGACCTGCCCGTTCGCGGTAAGGCGACCGAAGATCTCCGAGGGGTTGTTGCCGAGGACACGGTTGACGGTGAGGGAAGAGGCGCTCGGCTGGATGAAGTTGACCGAGGCGCTCGAGCCGATGGAGAACGTGCTCCAGTTGATCGTTCCCTTGTCCGTGCTTTGCGTAACCTGCAGGGCGTTGCTGCTCGGCTGGGTGATCGATCCACTGCCGTAGGCATACTGCCCGCCCGTCGGAAGGGTGTTGGCGGGAAGATCCGCGTGGGCCGAATGCGGGAATGCCCACGGCAGGAGTGCCACGCCGACGGCGAAGGCGAGCCGGCCCGGACGGGCGCGCAGGGCTAGTGCAGGCGTTGCGGAGATCGCTGCCTCCGCGTTCCCCGTTCTGCGAAGCCGGCTCTGGTGTCTCTTTGTAGCCATGACGCTCTCCCGAAACCCCTCTTCGCTTCTTGCCCGCTCGGCGGGACGAATTAGGAGCGACCGTTCCAAGCGGTGTGTCGAAGTCCTTAAAACCACTTCACGCCCTGAGCCCATACCCGGGGGGTACGGTCTGCGGTATCGGACTGCGGCAGGCTCTCGGTCCATCGCCAGGCGATGCTCGCTCGGACGATGAAATCGCCTTCCCTGCCGGCGGATAGGCCTAGACCGTAGGCCGCCAGCTCTCGCTCGTTTCCGGTATCGCTCGGCAGAGGATTGGCATTGAGCCTGGCCTTGCCCCAGTCGACGAAGCCCGCAACGGTAAAGTCGCCGTTCAGGAGCTTCACGCCGGGCACGATGTAGCGCAGCTCGGACGTGACGATGATGCCGTCGTCGGCGGTCGCCTCGCCTACGGGATACGCACGCACGCCATTCGGACCGCCGAGGGAAATCTTTTCCGCCGAGGCGAGGTTCTATGAGGCGCCCTGACCCGAGAATGCAATAAGCAGGCTGGTGCTGTCGTTGACGCGCTGCAGACGCCTGCCGTCGATGTTGATCTTGCGAAAGTCGCCGTAGGTGTTGTGACCCGTCGGCCCGACGTCGAGCTGCTGGACCGCCGCCGGAAAGATGCCGAGATTGCCAGTGCTGTACGTCACGGCATACGCATTCAATCCGCCGCTCAGGAAGCCGTCGCGGAAATCGCCGACCGCGCCGACCTTCAGGTCGCTGATGACGCGCCGCTCGACGCTGCCGGTCGACTCCGTGCGGTCCTCCAGCGTCTTGTCTTCATACGACAGCTGCGCGATGAAGTTGCTGTTTCGCGTGCGGACGACCGGATGGAAGGCATAGATGCTCTTTACCTCGCCGCCACCTTGTGCCCGCAGCGAAGCGAAATCCTTCGTCAGCCGGTAGTCGAACTGCGTGTAGCTAACGCCCAAGCGCGTGCCGTGGTAGCCGACCGGGATCAGATAAGCGAACCGCGTGAACCACATTCCCTCGTCGGAAACGAAGCCGCGGAAATTGGCCTGATCGCCATAGTGCAGTGGCGTATTCCAGTTGAGGTTGGTGCCGAGGCGGTATTCGCCGGTGAAGCGGTTGCCTTGGTTGTCGGCATCGGCATAGCCGTTGAATACCGCCGGGTCTTGATCGACGTTGACGCGCAGGTCCGCGGCGCCGATCGTCCTGCTAGGACGAATCTCGGAGGTCACGCTCGCGCCGGGAAGGTCGTTGATGAGAAGCAGCGGCCGCTCCAGGCCGGTCTCCGTGATGATCTCGCCCTGCTTGAGGTGGGTCGCAACAATGCCGGCAAGCAGGCTGTCGGAGATCCTCACCTCCGGCTTGCTGTCGAGGGACACCTCGCCGATGCGGCCTTCGATGATGCCTATCTGCACCACGCCATTGCGTATCGCTTGCTGCGGCAGGTAGGCCTGTGCAAGGAAGTAGCCGCGCGATCGGTAGTAGGCGCGCACCGCCGTTGCCGCGTCGTTCAAACCTTCAAAGTCGAGCTCCTTGTTGAGGAACTCGTTGGTCACGGCGCGCAGTTGATCGTCTGAGTAAATCGTGTTCCCGGTGAAGGTGAATTGCTTGACCGTAACGCGCAGTTGCGGCGATACGGGCAGCGCGGGCTTCGGTTCCTCCGGCTTCGGCAATACCGGCTCGGCGGGCGGCGGTAAGCGCAACGGCTCGCGGCTTTGCTGCAGCACCTGTCCCGAGTCGGGACGCTGCTGAGCGAACGCCGACGCGCACAGGCAAGCCGATGCGAAGATCGCGATGGCGCGGGCGGTCCGGCCGCCGCTCAGCGATGCGAGAAACGCTTCCGGCTTCATGTCTTCCTCACGCTGTAACAACTGCGGCGAAGAAGAACGCGCGAGAAAAAGGCGACGCCGCGACTCGAACGCAGTCGCCGCAAGCACGACGGACGCAATTCCGGGCCTCCCTTGCCAAATGAGCGAACCACTGCCCGGCTCAACAACTTACCGGGTTCTTAGACGTCGGCCCGAAGGGCTCGGGCGTGGATGGGCAGAATAGCGTGGAGTATTGCAGGTCCGCAACGGTAACGGCTTGAAGAACAAGCCGTGTTGTCGGGGCGCAAGTGGCCCGCCGCCGTTCGCAAGGAAAAGATAAGGCCTCTTGCTTCGGAGAAGCGCAGGACGGCAAACCGCAGGCTTTTCGCGACGTTACGGAATCGAATGCTCGTGCCCGGTTTCCGCTTCCATCGTGCTCGCCGGTCGCATCAAAGCCGCTCTGCTGAAGAACCTCGTCAGCTCGCTGACGAGATTTGACATGCCTAGTGGGCGACCGAGGCCGGTGGACGGGCTCGAAAGCGAACGAAATGGCGCTCGCCGCTCCACTGCGCTCCGCGCCCGGCGCGTGGTCCGATATCGCTCTGCTCTATGCGCCGTCCACTGACGTAGACCTCGGCGAGGACGCGTCCGTACCGATCGGTCCCCAGCGCCCGCAGCGAGACCTCGCCTGAGGAGATCATCGCCCGCAAGCGCTGCTTCGCCGCTCGGCCGCCAGGCTCATTCATCTCGGCCGCGTAGACATTGGTGAGGCGGACCTTCTGACGGTTGCATACCAGGGTGTCGCCGTCGATGGCCAGGCAGCGCTCCCCGGCGTCCGAGAAGCCGGCATTCAGCAGCGCGAACGAGGCGCAGGCGAGGGCGAGGAACAAAGGGCGACTCATTTGCGGTTCTGCAGGAGGCGCCGGTACTGCGCCATATAGCGGATCGCTTCGCGCGGCTTGTTCAGCGCCTCGCACAGCAGGGCCAGGTTGTAACAACAATCCGCGAGGCGAGGATTGACGCGCAGCGCCGCCTCATAAGCGGCAATCGCTTCCTCTTTGCGCCCCGTATCCTCCAGGATGAGACCCAGGTTGTAGAGGAGCGTGGGGTCCTCGGGAGCGATCCTCACCGCTTCACGATAGATGTGCTCGGCCTCGGGCAGTCGGCCCATGTCGTGGAGAAGCTTGCCCAGATTGATGCTCGCCTCGGGCATGCCCGGCTCTGCGGCAAGCGCGCGGCGGTAGGCAGCGATGGCCGCCGCTGCGTCGGCGCTCTCCAGGGTTTCGCCCCGCTCGAACCAGTCGCTCGCCGACACGTCCGGCGCCGTGCGGCGCTTCTCCATTATCCTGAGCGAGCCGTCCGCGGGGTCGCCCTCGAAGCCGAGCAGGTACTGGCCCGATTCGGCCTGCCACCGGCGGCTGCCCTCCTTGACCACGACGCCGTCCAAGCCGGCGCAGACGCTGAGGCCGGAGAGCGGCATCGAGGGGGGGAGCCGACGACGCAGCTCCTTCATAGAGCGGGTGATACGGCGCGCCGGCACATTGGCCGACGCAAGCGCGCGTGCAGTGCGCAGGACGATGAGATCCTGAAAGGAGAACCGCCAGGCGTTGCGCGGCCCGCGTGCGGGAGAAACGAAGCCGGCGCGGATCAGCGCCCTGATGGCGGCCGGCCGGAGGTCGAGGAGCTTCGCCGCCTCGCGCACGCCGTAGTCGGCCACGCTTACTTCTTCGCCACCTTCCGTGGCGCCGGCTTCGCCGGCTGGGCGCGCTCTGCAACCTTCGCCGGCTGCGCCCGCTTAGCGGGCTTCTTGTCGAGGCTTGCCCGCAGCGCCTCCATGAGGTCGATGACCTCGGCGCCTGCCTGTGGGGCCTCTGCCATGCTGATTTCCTGACCTTCGACCTTCTTCTGTATCGCCGCCTCGATGCGCGAGCGCACTTCGTCGGTGTAGGCGGACGCGTCGAACGCCTCGGAAGCCTGCTGCGCGATCAGCTGCTGGGCGAGCTTCAGCTCGGCCTCCCGAACTTCCGTCTTCGGGATGTCGATATCGGCGATAGAGCGGACCTCCGCGGCGTAGAGCAGCTGCTGCATCACCAGGCCGACAACGCCGTTGTTGTCCACGGGACGGATCATGACGATGTACTGCTTGCCGCGGGCGGCCCAACGCCCCAGGGCGCAGCGCTTCGACTCGCGCAGCGCTCGCGCAAGCAAGGCATAAGGCTTAGCGCCGCCTTTGTCCGGTGCCAGGTAATACGCCTTGTCGTAGTAAACCGGATCGACGGAGTCGAGAGGAACGAACTTGTTGATCTCGGCGCTGTGCGTGCCGGCCTCCTCGAGCGCCTTCAGCTCTTCGGGCGTAAAGACCACGTACTGATCTTTGGTGAATTCGTAGCCCTTCACCATGTCTTCTCGCGCGACCGGCACTTCCTCCTTGACGCAGAAATACTGCTGCTTGAGCCGGGAGCCGCAGCCCTTGTGCAGGAGGTTGAAGGAGATCGCCCGGCTCGCCTCGGTGGCCGAATAGAGCTTGACCGGAATGGAGACCAGTCCGAAGGAAACGGTCAGCGATGCGATCGATCTTGCAGCCATGGTCACCTCCCAACGCAATACCGCTCAGGTTCGTGCCGCCTCGAGCGCGCGCTCCAGATGCTGCTTGCGCTTCAAGGCGTCGCGCCAGCGATCACCGTGCTCCGCCAGCCGCGCCGCGGCGCTCGGGAGCGTGAAATCGAGCGGATGCGCGCTGGCGAGTTCCTCCCAGGTCAACGGCATCGACACCGGCGCGCCCGGCGCCCCCCTGGGCGAATAGGCGCAATTCAGCGTCTTGCCGCGAACGTTCATATTGTAGTCCATGAAGATTTTTCCCGTTCGCTTGGGCACGCTCCACTCGAGCGTGATGTCCTGCGGCCATTGACGCAGCAGATGCCGGCCGACCGCTTCGGAAACGGCGCGTGCCGCGTCGAAATCGATCGTTCGACGAATCGGCACGAATACGTGCAAGCCCGTCTTGCCGGAAGTCTTGACGATCGCCTCCAGCGACATGCTCGCGAGGAGCTCGCGCAGCCTGAACGCGACCTCCTTGCCCTTTTCGAAAGCCACCGTATTGAGCTCGGGCTCGTCTCCGGGAGCCTCCTTTCCGGAGTAGATATAGGGGTCGATGTCGAATACGACGTAGTCCGGATAGTTGAGCACCGAGGCTTCGAGCGACTCAAGCGAGCTTGCGTAGTCGGTCCGGCGCGATGCGCTGTCGGGGCCGACTTTGGCGCGCGAGTGCCATACGTGGAATTCCAGCGTGCCGGATTGGGCGAGCCAGAGCAGCGTGGGAAGGTTGTTGCAGAGCAGGTACTCGTGGTTCTCGTCCTTGTGCTCCGAGAACACCGTGATCGTCTCGACGAAAGCGGGCCGCTGCTGCGCCCAGTGCTTCTGATAGAAGCGCTGGCCGAGGATGCCGTCCGGCATGCGGATCATGGTGAGCGGCCGGTCGGCGAGGTGCGGCAGCATGTAGGGCGAGACCTCCGCCAGATAGCGAAGCAGGTCGCGCTTGGTGAGGGCAGGCTGCTTCAGCGCCGGCTGCGCAGGCCAGTACACGCGGTCCAGATGGGTCAGCCGTATTTCGCTCGCTCCCACGCTTAGCGTCAAGGACGTCCTGGGCTTCGCCAGCTGCGCCAGCACTTCGTCCACCGCCGGCGCGTGCGAGGCTCGGACCTCGCCGGAAGATGCGGCTCGTGCGGGCCTCGGCCGCCGCACCCTTGTCGCGTCGAGATCGTCGCGCAGGCGAAGGAACACCGGAGCGCGAAGAAACCCATCCTCGGTCCAATCCTGGAAGCGCACCTCGGCTACGACCCGAGGCTCCACCCACTGCGTAGGGCTATGGAGCTCCGGCTTCGCGACAAAGGGACAATCGG
Organism: Sphingomicrobium sp.; assembly: GCA_035639115.1. Classification (GTDB taxonomy): domain Bacteria; phylum Pseudomonadota; class Alphaproteobacteria; order Sphingomonadales; family Sphingomonadaceae; genus Sphingomicrobium. The sequence continues at coordinate 6,216 of DASQYQ010000114.1, forward strand.
GCCGCTGCAGCGGTTGCAGAAGCGCGGCGAGCTCGGCGAGGCGATCGGCATCGAGCCCCGAGCCGACGTGCGAGGCATATTGCAGCTCCGTGCCCTTCCAGTAGCCTACGAGCAGCGCGCCGAGCGTCGCGCGCGCCCCCTTGCCCCGGGTGTAGCCGCCGATCACGAAATCGCCCGTCTGCATGGCCTTGACCTTCAGCCAGGCTTTCGAGCGCCGGCCGGCCTCGTATTTGCCGTCGATCCTCTTGCCGACAACGCCTTCCAGGCCGCTTTCGAGCGAAGCATGCAAGAGCGCCGGCCCATCGGCCACAGCGTGCACGAGCTTGACGCGCGGCGTCGGCAGCAGACACTGGGAAAGGTAGCGCCGGCGATCCTGGTAAGGCGCTTCGCGCAGGTTGATGCCGGCGAAGTGGAGAAGATCGAAGCAGTAGAGCACGACCGGCGTAGTGCGCTCCGTCGCCTCAATTTCGCGGGCGGTGGTCGCATGCACGCGATTTTGCAGCGCGTTGAAGGACGGCTTTCCGCCCGCGTCGAGCGCCACCAGCTCGCCATCGAGGACCATTCCATTCACGGCCTGCTCGCCCAGCTCTGCGCAAAGATCGGGAAACGCCTGCAGCGCAAGGCCGCGCCGCGAAAGCAGCCGTACGCCCTTGCCGTCGACGAAGGCGAGAACGCGATAACCGTCGAGCTTCGGCTCCCACATCCAGTCGGCATGCTCGAAGGCGCGCAGCGCAGACTCCGCATGCATCGGTGCGAGGCGAGCCGGCATCGCTTCCGCTCTGCCCACGGGCGCGAGCGCCGCTGCCGGTATCCGGTGAACCGGCAGGCTCTTCATCTCGCGCACCGTCGCGCGTGAGACCACCGAGCGATCCGCGCGCGTGATGTCCGCGGTGCTCGCCTGACGATCCTTGTGCTTGATCAGGAACCAGTTCTTCGCGTCTGCGGCGCGTACCAGCGCGAACGAGCCCTTCACCTTCTCACCGCGCAACAGGAAGCTCAGCTTGCCTGCCGCAAGGCCTGCCGCCGCCCGCCGCTCGGCCTCGCGACGATCTTGGAACCAGGTTGCGCCGCCGTCGTCCGGACTGTAGACACCGCAGTCCCACACCACGACCTCGCCTGCACCGTACTGTCCGGGCGGAATGACACCCTCGAAAGACGCGTACTCGAAGGGGTGGTCTTCCGTCTGGACCGCCAGGCGCTTCTCGCGCGGATCGAGCGACGGCCCCTTGGGCACGGCCCAGGATTTGAGGACGCCTTCACATTCGAGACGCAAGTCGTAGTGAAGACGCCGCGCCGAATGCTGCTGGATGACGAAGAGCAGCGGCCCGTGGCGGCGCGGCTCGGGCGCCACAGCCGGCTCGGGCGTGACGTCGAACCGTCGCTTGGCGGAGTACTCCGCCAGCTTGCCTTCCGCCGGGCGACGCGGCGGGCGCAGGGCGTCCCCGCTCACCTCGGTCTTGCGTCTAGCCGCCGAACTTGATGTATTTCACCAGCTCCTTCTGCACTTCCGGCGGCTGCTCGAGCAGGCCGGCGAAGAGCTTCGCCACTTCCTGCGGCGCGATGTAGCTGGTCTCGATTTTGGCCTTTTTCGCCTCGGCGATGAACTCGGGATCCTTGACGACCTTGGCGAACGCCTCGCGCAGCAGCGCCACCCTGTCGGCGGGCGTGCCGGGCGGCGCCGCGAAGGCGCGGCCGATGGCGAGCGGCGCGGCCCGGATCGCCATCATCGCCTTGCCGAGCGCGCCGGTCGCCAGGTCCTCGTCGACCGGCAGGCCCTCGAATCCCGGGATCGCCACCCGGCCGCGGACGAGCGGACGCACCGCCCCGCGGTCGGCGGCGAGCTTGATGGTCGTGGCAAAGGCAGCCCACGCGTCCACTTCCTTCCGCTCCAGCGCCAGAAGAATGTCGGCGTTTGCCTTGTAGCCCGAGACGAGCTTGAACCGGGCACCGGCGAATTCCTTGAGGAACAGCGGAAAGTCGTGCGCGTTGGATCCGGGTCCGGTCGTGCCGACGATCAGCTCGCGCCCCGAGTTCTTGAACTCCTGCCAGGTCTTGTACGGCAGATCGGGATGGATGGACAGCGCCACGCCATCGGCTCCGGACGAGCCCAGCCATTCGAACTTGCGCAGGTCGAACCGGACCGCCTCGACCTTGGTAAGCTGCGCGATTCCCACGGACGGATTCGCGGCGAGCAAGGTCAGGCCGTCGGGCTTCGCCACGCCATAAACATGATTCGTCGCGACGAGATGGGCGGCGCCGGGCATGTTCTGCAACACCACGTTCGGGTGCCCTGGGAGATATTTGCCGAGGTGTCGGGTGACGATGCGTGCCGCGAGCTCCAAGCTTCCGCCGGTCGCGCCGATCACCACGGCAACCGTCTTCCCCTCGTAGAAACTGCTCTGCGCCGCTGCGCTCGTCGCAGCGATCGTGCTCAGCGCGAAAGCCGCCGCAAATCCCAAGAACGCCTTAACTCGCACCATTCCTCCCGCCGCGGGTAATCGGACGAGCGGAGTGTAAACCGCCCCGGCGCTCGGCAAAACCACGGTTCGGCAGGGCGCACTAGAATCGCTGCCAAGAGGGAGGGCTTGGACACCGTTCGGTCGTCGGGTGGGATGATATGAGCCTCATGAGCCGCCTGCTGGCTGGCGCGAGTGGCTATTCGTTCAAGGAATGGAAGGGCAGCTTCTACCCCGCGGACCTGAAGGCGGACGCCATGCTCGCCTGGTACAGCGCGCGCTTGCCTACGGTGGAGATCAACAACACGTTCTATCGCATGCCGCGCGCCGAGGTGCTGGAGAGCTGGGCAAGAACGACGCCACCGGCTTTCCGCTTCGCGATCAAGGCCCCGCGCCGCATCACCCATTTCGCGCAGCTGAAGCCCGATGCGGCCGCCGACTCGGTCGCCTTTCTCTACCGCATGCTCGGGGCGCTGGGCGAGAAGCGGGGTCCGGTGCTTTTCCAGCTGCCGCCGTTTTTGAAGAAGGATCTGCCGCGCCTGGTGGATTTCCTCGCGCTGCTGCCGGAGTCGCACCAGGCGGCGTTCGAGTTCCGCAACGAGACCTGGCTGTCGGATGACGTCTATGAGGCACTGCGCCGTGCCGGTGCGGCGCTCTGCCTGTCGGAGCGCGAGGACGAGGCCCCTCCGCCGCTTGAGGAGACAGCGCCATGCGGCTATGTTCGGCTGAGGCTCGAAAGTTATTCCGACGATGCGCTCGCGCTTTGGGCGCAGCGATTACTAGCGACTCGGTGGAATCAGATCTACGCGTATTTCATGCACGAGCCGACCGCACCGGCCTACGCGCAAACCCTCATGGGCTTTGCTGCGCGGGCTTAACGGGGCCGCGGTCTATCTCTGCTTCCGGATTTCGATGCGGATCACGTCGCCCGGCCGGATCCGGTCGGGATCCCGGATATCGCTCAGCTTCGCCAGCTCGGGATAGCGGAACGGATCGCCTACCTGCTGCTTGGCGATCTGCCAGAGCGTGTCGCCCCGGACTACGGTATGGATAGGCACGGTCGAGAGCTGGGCTGCTGCGACGCCGTCCACGACTTTGGCATCGTTCGCCTCGCCCCGACGCTCGGTCGCCAAGGTAACCTGATCGCGATCGATGCTCGCCACTGGCAGTGTCGAAGGTTGCGCTGGAGATAACGCGGCAGGTGAGATGGCACCTTGGCTCGACGGCCGCGCGGCGGAGGCGACCTGACGCGCTTTCCGCTCATCGACCCCGAGAGGCAAAAACAGATAGACAAACGCAGCAATGGCGGTCATCGCAAGCGCGAGCGCGATAACCAGCCGCCTGGAGCTACGGCCCACACGCACCGGCACCGCCGCCGGCTCCGCAGGGATGCTCATCTGGTCGGAACTCACGCTTCGTGGCTCGGGTGCGGCGACGGTATCAACCACCGTTATCACTGGCTCTGGCGCACGCGCGACCATAGCTCGTGTCTTGCGAGAAATCCCGGGAGGGTCACCACGTTCGTCGCCTGCGACACGCACCCTGCCGGCGGAAGCCCTCGGCGTCACTGGGGCGCGCGCCGGGAATTCGAGCTTGGGCGTAAAGGGCGTGGGGGTCGGCAAGTTCGGCTGGGCGTGAGGCGTGGCGGAAGAAATTGTTGGCTCTGCCGGGTCGTCCTTCATTTGTCGCGCGGCCGGTTGCGGGTATTGGGTCTTCGAGCGCTCACCGCCGGACACCGCCGCCGCGGGGCTTCGCGACTGCGACGCAGCTTCGCCGCTGGCAGGAGGGGTTGCATCCGCCTGCACGGCAATCCACGAGGCAAGCGATTCGAATTCGACCTGCGCTTCGCGCAGAGCGGCGAAGCTGGTCTGCAGGATAAGCTCGGTTTCGCGAATGGCGAAGCGCTCGAAGAGGCCGCCGTCCAGCATCGACGGCATCGGCCGCCACGCTGCGTCCTTTTCTTCGAGCACGTCCTTGACCTCGTCCACCCAGAACGCGACCAAAGCCCCGCCGATCCGCGTGACGATGAACGGCCCCGTGCGCAGGTCTTCTCCCTGGCCAAGCCGCAGCTTCCTTCTCAGGCTTATGGCCGCTGCCGAGCGCCCGCGGAAAAGAAAAGCCCCGAGCGCGTAGTCGGGTGTGAGCGGCAGCTTGGCAATCGGGTCAGGGCATTGAATGATGCCCTCGACATCGAGCGCGGACGCGCACATCACATACGGCCCGAGCGCGAATACGAGCCAGGTGCGCTGTAGCGAAGCGCTGTCGTCGGGCGGAACGCTGCTCATTCTGTCCGTGCCTCGATGCCGGAGGCGACATGGTGGTCGCAACCGCGGACGCCAGGTTGAGGCAATGTTCGTCGAATGCCAAGCATTGTTAAACGCGCTCGCCTGCGCGCACCAATCCGAGAAGGAGTGTGCATTCCAAGCTCACCGTCACTCCCGGGATGGTGCGCCGCTTTCGTACGCGAAAGCGGGCCAGCACGTGTCGCGCCCCAGCCTAGCCTTCCTGCTGAAGCAGCGTCCTGACGATCGCGTTCATGCGTCCGGATTGCGTGGCATCGGCCGACGCAGCGATCGAATACCAGCGTGCGACGGTGGCTTCCGTTGTCTCGGCACGCGTGGGACTCCGCGACTTGAAGCGCTCCTGGAGCGCTTTCAACTGACGCTCGCGGCGCTGCGGGGCGACGGACTCGGGCGAGGGGATGGCGAGTGCGACCTCGAGGTCCAAGAGCAGCGACTCGCGCTCGGCGCGGCCTTTCTCCAGCTGAGCAGCCGTAGCCACTGAGGCGCAGGCAAGCCGGGCCTGGAGCCCCTTCTCGCCATCCATGCCGAGCGCCGGCAGCGCCTTCCAAGCGCCCGCTACTTGGACGGAGAACTCTTCCAGCTCTTCCGGCACACCACCTGCCGCGGCTGCGGCCTCCAGTCGCTCGATCAGCGCCGAGCGGGCGGCAAGGCGCTCGAAGCGCCCGCGGTGCGTCTCGTGCTTTTGCGCGGCCGCGCGGCGTTCGGCGTCGCGCTTCTCGTCTCTCTGCTTGCGCTCCGCATCCCGCTTAGCCCGCTGCTCGTTCTGCATCGCGCGCTGCTCGTCGCGCCGTGCGAATACCGCGTTAGTCGCAGCGCGGAAGCGCGACCAAAGCGCGTGCTCATCCTTGCGCCCCAAGTGCACGCCGCCGGTCTCCTGCCAGCTCTTCTGCAACGCGATCGCCGACTTGATCGCGTCGCCCAGCCCGGCCTCCTTCAGCGCCTGCGCCTTCGCGATCAGGTCCTCGCGACGCCTGGTCTCCTCGCCGCGCGCCGCGTCGAGCCGCGTGTCGAGCGCTTTGAAGATCCTGTCGAGCCGCTTGCGGAGCGCGCGCTCGGCCTGCCGCCCGGGCAGCGCGCCGAAGCGCCGCGCAAAGTCGCTGCGCTTCGCTTCGACTTCCTTGAAAGGCGCCGCGGCAGATTCCGGCCTGGCGAGCCATGCGTCGAACTCGTCGCACAGCGCGGCGCGCGCGTGGGCCGCGGCTTTGGCATCAATCGCGAGCTTGGCACGGAATTCGAGCACCGGTTTGAAGGCGCGCGTCAGTATGGCGTTGAAACGCTCCCACTGCATCCGGCTCGCGGGACGCGTCGCGTCGCGCTTCTTCCACTCGTCTCGCAGCATGCGTACCGAGGCAGTGAGCGCCTCGACATCGGGTCGCTCGGGCTCTTTATCCTGGCCGGTGAGGAGAGCCTCGGCGGCCTCGATGAGCTGCTCACGGCCCTGGTCGTCGCCCCACTTCGCCCAGTCGCGCATGTGCGCGAGCTGCGCCAGCTGAAGCTTGAGCTGACGGTCGAGGCCGGCGGGCAGCGGCGCCGAAGCGGCGCGGCCGGCGATCTGCTTCTCGATCTCCAGCGCCTCCGCCAGCCGCCCGGCGCCGAGGTGTTCCTCGAGCTTGCCGAGGAGGCCGCGAAGCTCGTCCCACTGCGGAGCGGCAGGTTTCTTCTTCTTCCTCCTTTCCTTGTTGAGCGCGGGGGGAGCCGGGAGCGCATTCTCGTCCAGCTTCTCTCGCGCGCGCTCAAGCGCGCTCGCGAGCGCGGCGGCCGTCGGGTGGCCGGCAAGCCAGGCCGGGCGTTCGTCGGCCAGCCCGGCAAGCCGCTCGCGGAGTGCGGCGAAGTCCAGTTGCGGTCCTGCTCCAGATGACCCGGCACGTAGCGCCTCGTCGATCTCGGTATGCAGCGCCTCGGCGAGCGCCGCCGCGGCGCCGAGCTCGCGCAGCGCCTGCATGTCGGCGTGCACGCGCTCACGCGCGGATGCGGCGAGGTCGATCACTTCCTGCGGGACCTCGCCCTCGGTGCGCAGCTCGGCAAGCGCTTTCTCGAGCTCGCGCAGCCGGCCAGCGGCAAGCGAGCGCGCTGCCGGCGGCGACTCAATCAGGCCGCGGAAGCCCGCCGCGAGCTGAGCCGCCTGCGTGGCGCGGGCCACGTCTCGCCGGCGCGCGCGCAGCAGTTCGTAGCTGTATCGATAGACGCGGTCGTCGCGGTGCTTCGTCGCTTCCGCTACGCGTTCTAGGAGCACCGAATCGGTGATGCGTTGGACAGCAGCGAGGCGCACTTCCCAGAGCTTCGCGTTGCGCGCGACGTCGGCGAGCACGGTCTGGTCGTAGAGCGATTGCAGCATGGCGAGCCCGTGCTCCGCGTCGGTCGCGGCGCAGACCGCCTCCGCGCTGCTCAAGGGCAGTCGCGGGATTGCCGGATTGCCAGCCACGCCGTATTTTCCTCAAACCTCGCGCTCAAAACACCCGCCAACAAAAAACCCCGGCACTCTTTCGAGCCCGGGGTTCGTTGTTTACTGAAATGGCCTGGCGGTAACCTACTTTCGCATGCGCAAACGGCACACTATCATCGGCGCAAACCCGTTTCACGGTCCTGTTCGGGATGGGAAGGCGTGGTTCCAGGCTGCCATGGCCGCCAGATAGAAGGTTGAAGAAGTGAATTAAGAGTACGAGATCGCGCCAAGCGATCTACGAACCTTGAGCAGTGCTCACGGTTATAGGGTCAAGCCGCACGGGCAATTAGTACGGGTTAGCTCAAGGCCTCACGGCCCTTGCACATCCCGCCTATCAACGTCCTGGTCTAGAACGACCCTTCAGGGGGGTCAAGCCCCCGGGAAGTCTCATCTCGAGGCAAGTTTCCCGCTTAGATGCTTTCAGCGGTTATCTCTTCCGCACATAGCTACCCGGCAATGCCACTGGCGTGACAACCGGTACACCAGGGGTGCGTCCACTCCGGTCCTCTCGTACTAGGAGTAGCCCCTCTCAAACTTCCAGCGCCCACGGTAGATAGGGACCAAACTGTCTCACGACGTTTTAAACCCAGCTCACGTACCACTTTAAATGGCGAACAGCCATACCCTTGGGACCGGCTACAGCCCCAGGATGTGATGAGCCGACATCGAGGTGCCAAACCTCCCCGTCGATATGAACTCTTGGGGGAGATCAGCCTGTTATCCCCGGCGTACCTTTTATCCGTTGAGCGATGGCCCTTCCATACAGAACCACCGGATCACTTTGACCTGCTTTCGCACCTGCTCGACCTGTCAGTCTCGCAGTCAAGCACGCTTTTGCCAATGCACATTGAGCCACGATTTCCGACCGTGGTAAGCGTACCTTCGTACTCCTCCGTTACTCTTTGGGAGGAGACCGCCCCAGTCAAACTGCCTACCATGCACGGTCCCCGGCCCGGTTGACGAGCCTAGGTTAGAGCCGCAAACAAATCAGGCTGGTATTTCAAGGTTGGCTCCACGATGGCTGGCGCCACCGCTTCAAAGCCTCCCAGCTATCCTACACAGATCGGTTCACAGTCCAATGCAAAGTTACAGTAAAGGTGCACGGGGTCTTTCCGTCTAGCCGCGGGTAGATTGCATCATCACAACCATTTCAACTTCGCTGAGCCTCGGGAGGAGACAGTGTGGCCAGCGTTATACCATTCGTGCAGGTCGGAACTTACCCGACAAGGAATTTCGCTACCTTAGGACCGTTATAGTTACGGCCGCCGTTTACTGGGGCTTCGATCAGGAGCTTGCACCCCATCACTTAACCTTCCAGCACCGGGCAGGCATCACACCCTATACATCCACTTTCGTGTTGGCAGAGTGCTGTGTTTTTAATAAACAGTCGCAGCCACCGATTCTCTGCGACCCCATTGGGCTCCGGCTGTACGCCTTCACCTACTAGGGGCACACCTTCTTCCGAAGTTACGGTGTCAATTTGCCGAGTTCCTTCTCCCGAGTTCTCTCAAGCGCCTGAGAATATTCATCTCGCCCACCAGTGTCGGTTTTCGGTACGGTCTCACCGTGACTGAAGCTTAGTGGCTTTTCCTGGAAGCAGAGTTTCTGCGGCTTCCCGCCCCGAAGGGCAGTCGTATTCGCATCTCGGCTAAGCCACGCGGATTTGCCTACGCGGCACGCCTACTTGCTTAAGCCGGGACAACCAACACCCGGCCCGCATAACTTTCTCCGTCCCCACATCGCATCACGGCGAGGTACAGGAATATTGACCTGTTTTCCATCAGCTACGCCTTTCGACCTCGCCTTAGGAGCCGACTCACCCTGCGCCGATGAACGTGGCGCAGGAAACCTTGGGCTTACGGCGACAAGGCTTTTCACCTTGTTTAACGCTACTCATGTCAGCATTCGCACTTCTGATACCTCCAGAGAACCTTACGATTCTCCTTCGCAGGCCTACGGAACGCTCCCCTACCATCACGTGCTTGCGCACGGATCCGCAGCTTCGGCAGATAGCTTGAGCCCCGTTACATCTTCCGCGCGGGAAAACTCGACCAGTGAGCTATTACGCTTTCTTTAAAGGGTGGCTGCTTCTAAGCCAACCTCCTGGCTGTTTATGCCTTCCCACCTCGTTTCCCACTTAGCTATCGCTTGGGGGCCTTAGCTGGCGGTCTGGGTTGTTTCCCTCTCGTGTCCGGACGTTAGCACCCGGTGCACTGTCTCCCGTGAAAGCACTCGTCGGTATTCGGAGTTTGCCATGGTTTGGTAGGGCGCTATGCCCCCCTAGCCATAACAGTGCTCTACCCCCGACGGCGTATCACGAGGCACTACCTCAATAGTTTTCGGGGAGAACCAGCTATTTCCAGATTTGTTTGGCCTTTCACCCCTACCCACAGCTCATCGACGCACTTTTGCAACAGTGGTTCGTTCGGCCCTCCAGCTGGTGTTACCCAACCTTCAGCCTGGCCATGGGTAGATCATCTGGTTTCGGGTCTACGTCCCGCAACTAAGTCGCCCTGTTCGGACTCGCTTTCGCT
>DASQYQ010000115.1:0-10183 GCA_035639115.1 Sphingomicrobium sp.
TCAAGGCCTGAAGGCGAAAGGCCGCCGAAGCTCCGTGAAGAAGTACCTCTCCCCACTCTTCACGCCGCGGACCGCCGCCACGGGCCCGGCGCCCGGTTCGTCGCCGCCCGGCTCCGCACAGGATTTCCGCCGATTGGTGCTTCCGCACCTGGACGGCGCCTACAACCTGGCGCGCTATCTCACGCGCGACCCGAATTTGAGCGAGGACGTGGTCCAGGACGCCGTTCTTCGCGCCTTCCGGAGCTTCGGCGCGTTCCGAGGCGGGAGTCCGCGCGCATGGCTGTTCGCCATCGTCCGCAACTGCTGCCGGACGGCGCAGGCCGGGCGCGCTGGACGAGTATCGCTCGTGATCAGCGAAAGCAGCCTCAGCGACGAGGCCGCGGCCGAGCTTTCGCACAAGCCCGATCCCGGGCCGACTCCGGAAGAGGAGCTGTTCCGAAAGGCGGACATCGACCGGGTCCGGTCGGCAATCGAAGCCATTCCCGAGCCCTTCCGCGAGACGATCGTCCTGAGGGACTTGGAAGACCTTTCCTATGCCGAGATCGGCGAGGTGACGGGAGTTCCGGTTGGAACGGTAATGTCGCGCCTATCGCGGGCTCGTGCAATGCTCGCCAAGGAGCTTCTGCCGCCGGCCAAAGCTGCTGGCGAGCAATCGAGGAGCGTGAAGTGATGGCCGCCTGCGCCGATCAGGAATTGCTGCTTGGCGGACTCGTCGACGGCGAGCTCGACGCAGCCAACACCGCGCTGGTCGAAGCGCATGTCGCTAGGTGCGAAGGCTGCCGGGAGGAGCTCGAGCGCCTGCAGGCGATGCGCGGCCTGCTCCGCGGCGACGGTGTCCGCCACTCGGCTCCGGAGGACTTGCGCGCTCGAATTCTAGCGATCGGGGAACTGGCTCCCGAGGCGGCGAACAGCAATCGCCGGATCCCGGCGTGGATCGCGCCCGGGGTTGCCGGCGCGCTCGCGGCCTCGCTTGCGATGGTCGCCTTCGTCAATCCGGTTCAGCAGCAATCTGCGCTCGACGATCAGCTGATCTCGAGCCACGTGCGCTCCCTTCAGCCGGGCCATCTCACCGACGTGCAGACGACCAACCAGCACATCGTGAAGCCCTGGTTCAACGGGAAGATCGACTTCGCTCCGCCTGTGCCGGAGCTTGCGGACCAGGGCTTCCCGCTCGCGGGCGGGCGGCTCGACTCGATAGGGGGGAAGACGGTCGCCGCAATCGTCTATCACCGCCGCCTTCACACGGTGAACCTGTTCGTCTGGCAGGGTAAGGCCGGGGCCAATGGAGAGTCCGTGAAGGACGGCTTCGCGCTTGCCGAATGGAACGACGACGGCCTGAACTTCGCAGCCGTCTCCGACATTCCCGCCGGAGAGCTGCGGCAGTTCGAAGCCCTGTACCGAAGCCGCGCAGGGCTGCGGCCGCCGGGCTGAACAGTAGCGCCGGTTGCGCGTTTAGCGAACCATGGTTCGGGTAGCGATTGCATCGATCTTGTTGGCCGTGGCGACATCGCTTGCGGCGCAGCCGACGCCGGCAAGCCTCAAGGCCTCATCGCCGGCCGCCCTCAACCTGTTCGAGCGCGACTGGGTGCTGATGAATTGGGCGCTCAAATTCTACGACGAGAACCACGACATCCTGCTCGAACCCGACGAGGCACAGGCGGCGGCAGACGAGTTCCGAAAGCTTGCCGACAAGGACGGCGACGGGAGGGTAACCCCGGCCGAATATCGATCGGCTCGAGAGGCGATCCTGACCAGGGGCTGACCTTCGGTCCGGCGCATCGTAGCGCCGCCTTGGCCCCGACCTCGTCCGCGTGAATTGACCGACTCGAAACGGCAAGAGCAAGGACCCGCGGGCGGCTCGTCCAGTTGCGCAGCTGCTTCCCCGCCGGCCGAGCACAAGCGTGCCGTAAGCGTCTCCTTGCCCCAAAGAGTTCAGGAGAACGATCAATGGCCGAAACGACGTCGCCAAGCGGCGGTGCGGACACCCTTGCCCCCACTCCCAAGCACTCCACCACAGCGACACAGACCGCCGAACCGAAGCGGACAATCATCCTCGGCGCTGCTCCGGACAAATCTATCCGGCCCTTCAACTTTCGCGCTAGCGATGCGGAGCTTGCCGACCTCAAACGTCGGATCGCAGCCACTCGATGGCCGAGCCGCGAGTTGGTCGAAGATGCTTCGCAAGGGGTCCAGCTGGCGACGATCCAGAAGCTCGCCGACTACTGGCTCAACCAGCATGACTGGCGAAAGGTCGAAGCGAGGATCAACAGCTATCCGAACTTCATGACGAATATCGACGGGCTCGACATTCATTTCATCCATGTGAGATCGAAGCACCCGAACGCTCTGCCGGTAATCATCACTCACGGTTGGCCGGGTTCCGTCATCGAGCAGCTGAAGATCGTCGATCCGCTGACCGATCCGACCGCTCACGGCGGTACCGAAGCTGACGCGTTCGACGTCGTGATCCCATCGATTCCTGGCTACGGCTTCTCGGCAAGTCCAACGACGACCGGCTGGGGCCCGGAGAAGATCGCGAGCGCCTGGGCCGAGTTAATGAGCCGCCTCGGCTACACTCGCTATGTGGCGCAGGGCGGTGACTGGGGCGCCCAGATCGTCGACTTCCAGGGCGTGCAGGCGGCGCCGGGCCTTCTCGGCATCCACACCAACATGGCCGGAGCGATTCCGCCGGACATCGACGCGCTTGCGATAAAGGGCGCGCCAGCGCCTGATGGGCTCGATCAGGAAGAACGGGCGTCGTTCGACCATGTCTCGTTCTTCTACAAGCATGGCCTCGGCTACGCGAACGAGATGGGGAACCGTCCGCAGACGCTCTATGCGCTCGAGGATTCGCCTGTCGGGCTGGCCGCATGGATCATCGACCATGACATCTGGACCTACAAGCAGATCGCCCGGCTGTTCGAGGGCGACCAGCTCGGCCTCACTCGCGACGACATCGTCGACAATATCACGCTCTATTGGCTGACCCGGACGGCAGTCTCGTCGGCACGGCTATATTGGGAAAATCACAACGCCTTCTTCGCGTTCAAGGGCGTCAAGATTCCAGTCGTGGTGAGCGCCTTCCCTGAGGAGATCCCCGGCGCAATCCCGCGGAAGTGGGCGGAGCGAGCCTATCCCGGGCTGATCTATTACAAGAGGCATGCCGAAGGCGCGCATTTCGCGGCGTGGGAGCAGCCGGAGGCGCTGGTCGGCGACATGCGCGCGGGTTTCCGGTCATTGCGTAGCTGAATCGTCGGACTCGCCGGTTGGGAGGCAGCAAATCCGCAGCGACGGAATTGAGGCCGACCAGCCGGCGCGTCGAGCCGTTCCTGCCGTCACTCGTTCCCTCAATCTTTGTGACAGCTTTTATCAATTTGACCGATCAGGCGTGCGGGCGCAGCGGCTGTCGGCTAGCCGACTCCAGAGGAGACCTTCAAATGAGCACCGAGGAACTGTTGATCATCCAGACCGAGACATTGTCGACTCCGACCGATCTTTCGGCGGATGCTACTCGGGATATTTCCGGGTCTCTCAATGCGCTGCTCTCGGACATGTTCGCGCTCTATCTGAAGACCAAGAATTTCCACTGGCACATCTCGGGACCGCATTTCCGGGATTTCCATCTTCTGCTCGACGAGCAGGCGGACCAGATCTTCGCGACCACCGACCCGATCGCCGAGCGCGTGCGCAAGATCGGCGGGACGACCATCCGTTCGATCGGCCAGATCGCCGCGCAGAAGAGGTTGCTCGACAATGACGCCGATTTCGTAACGCCGCTCGACATGCTCGCCGAGCTTCGCGAGGACAACAAGCAGCTCGCCGCCGAAATGCGGCGCACCCACGCTTTATGCGACGACTACAATGACGTCGCGACCGCGAGCCTGCTCGAGGTGTGGATCGACGAGGCCGAGCGGCGGACCTGGTTCCTGTTCGAGGCGACGCGCAGGGCCGAGCCCTGATCTAGGAGTCCGCCTTTTCGGGAGTGTCGCGGCCGACCATCGCCATCTGCGCGGCAGGGTAGCGTTCGCCTTCGATTCGGATGCGGGCGGCGGCCTCGTTGATGTCGCGAAGATCTTCACTGGTGAGTTCTATGCTCGCTGCGCCGATATTCTCCTCGAGCCGGTGGAGCTTCGTCGTGCCCGGAATTGGAACGACATAGGGGCGCTGCGCGAGTAGCCATGAAAGCGCGATCTGCGCCGGAGTCGCGCCTTTGGCTGCAGCGACTCGCTCGATGAGATCGACGAGAGTCCGGTTCTTCGCCATCGCTTGCGGCTGGAAGCGCGGATTGTTCTTCCGGAAGTCGCCCTCGCCGAGCTGATCCGCGCTCAGCGCTCCGGTGAGAAAGCCGCGTCCAAGCGGACTATAGGGCACAAAGCCGATCCCGAGCTCGTCGCACGCGTCGAGTATCCCGTTGGTTTCGACATCCCGCCACCACAGCGAATATTCGTTCTGGACGGCGGTGACGGGCTGCACCGCATGCGCTCGGCGGAGGGTCTGCACACTGGGCTCCGACATTCCGAAATGCCTCGCCTTTCCTTCACCGATGAGGTCGCGGACGGTCCCAGCCACATCTTCAATCGGAACGTGTGGATCGACACGATGCTGGTAAAGCAGATCGATCGTCTCGACGCCGAGACGGCGGAGCGAGCCTTCGACAGCTTCGCGAATGTGGTCGGGGCGGCTGTTGACGCCCCGGTTCTCGCGGGTCGCGGAGTCGATGTCGAACCCGAATTTGGTCGCGATCACGACTTTGTCGCGGATCGGGCGGAGGGCCTTGCCGACGATTTCCTCATTGTCGAACGGCCCATAGACTTCGGCCGTGTCGAAAAAGAGGATTCCGCGCTCGGCGGAGTCGCGAATGAGTCGGACGCCGTCGGAATCGGAGAGGCGCGTTCCGTAGCTCTGGCTGATTCCCATGCATCCGAGGCCGATGGCGGACACATCGAGGCCGTTGCGGCCGAGTTCTCGCTTCTTCATTTTCGGTTCCTTTGACCTTCCTTGGGCGAGCCCCCGAGCCACTCGAGGAACGAATGTGCCGGGATCGCGGGTCCCTAGCGCGCTCCTCCCTGCATTGCGTCCAGCAGGGCCTGCGAGAGGGTCGCCAGCCGATAGGGCTTCAGGAGGACTGGCCGGCCGCCGCTTCCGGACTGCGCGATTTCCTGGCTGTAGCCGGTGGCGAGGATAACCGGGAGGTCGGGCTTCTCCTGAGCAAGTTGCTCGGAGAGCCTCAGCCCGCCCATTCCTGGCATGACCACATCGCTGAAGACGACGTCGAAATCTCGCTTGCGCGTAAGCTCGAGCGCCTCTTCGCCGGAGGTAGCGAGAGTGACCGAATGGCCAAGCTCGCTGAGCAAGGTTTCGGCGAAATGACCGACCTCCTCATTGTCCTCGACGACGAGGATCTCAGCCGGCGGCTGCTCGGCGATCTCCGTCTCGCCGTCGGGTCCGGACACCATCACTTCGGAGTCGCTGCAAGGCAGGAGGATGGTGACCGTCGTTCCTCTTTCCTGCTCGCTTTCGACGACCACGTCCCCGCCCGACTGGGTTGCGAACCCGTAGACTTGGCTGAGCCCGAGACCGGTGCCCTTCCCGGCCTTCTTCGTCGTGAAGAAAGGCTCGAAGATTCGGGCTGCTGTGTCGGGGTCCATGCCGACTCCGGTATCGCTGATCGAGATTGCCGCGGTCCGACCGCCGTTTTCAGAAGTGACGGACGAAAGCGCGATCCGAAGCGTGCCTCCGTCGGGCATCGCGTCGCGCGCGTTCGAGGCGACGTTGAGGATGGCCGACTGCAGCTGGTTGCGATCGACTGTGACCGGCGGCGTGGTTCGGTCGATGCTGGTTTCGATCCTGATCCGCTCGCCCATCGTGCGGTCGAGCAGGTCGGTCATTCCGACGACAAGCTGCGAAAGATCGACGAGCTCGGGCTTGAGCGGCTGCCGGCGTGCGAAGGCAAGCAGCTGTGAGGTCAGGACCGCTGCATTTTCCGCTGCCTGGACGATCGCCTTGGCGAAGCGCTTTCGCCGCTCGTCGGCAAGGTCGTCGCGGCTGAGGATGTCGGCGGATCCCTGGATGACCGTGAGCAGGTTGTTGAAGTCGTGCGCAATCCCGCCCGTCAGCTGGCCGAGCGCCTGCATCTTCTGGCTCTGGCGGAGTTGCTCCTCGGCCTTCGTCCGCTCCTCGATCTGTTCTGCGAGGAGCTCGTTGGACTGGGAAAGCGCCTCCGCTCGCTCGCTGAGCTCTTCGTTGGCGCTGCGGAGGGCGCTCTGCGCCATTCCCAGCGTGACGATGACGAGCGCTGCTAGCACCGCCAGCGAGGCGACCACTACGTAGCGCGTTAGTCTCCTCGAGAGGGCTTCGCGTTCTACTTCGTAGACGACGGTTCCGACCGGCTGCCGAGCGCTCGTGATCGGCGCCGAGACTCGGTAGTTGCTGTCCGGAACGGGGCGGAGTTCAGAAAGATCGGCCTTCGGCGGCTTGTGGGTGGAGTCGTAGGCCGCCAGCAGCTTCCCGCTGCGATCATAGACTCCAACGAAGCGCACTTGGGGATTGACTCGGAACGCGTTCACCGCCTGCTGGCTCGCCACCGAGTCGCCGAAGTCGACGGCCGCGGTAACCGACTGGGCGAGCACCTGGGCAGCAACCAAAGCCTGCCGGTCGCGCGCCGCTCGGAACGTGCTTTCGTTCTGGAGGATGATCGCAAGCCCGGCGATGAGAATCGCGATTGCGACTATGAAGATCGTCGTCGGAGCAGTGCGCCAGTGGGGCAGCGATTTCCTCTCAGCCCTCATTTCTGGTTCACCCCGATCGCGAGCGCCAACAAACGCGAGCTGATGATCAGGCCGCGCGCCTGGGCCTGCGCATTGTCGATGTAGAACCGGACGCGTCCGTCAACGATCGCGAAATGGATGATCCCGTGCTGCGACCCGCTGCGCGAATCCGTCACCGTGAGGATCGGGAGTCGACCGAGCGTCGCGAGCGCGTCGCCCGTGTGGGCACCCGTGATGAATGCGATCGCGCACGCGGATGCGCCAACAGCCGAAGGCATTCGCCTCACCACGATCGGTCTGCCATCCGCTGACTGGCTTGCCGCCGCCTGATCTATGCCGTTGCCGAACGGGTCGTCGCCGATGATGCAGATCACGATCGGCCCGTGCGGGCTCGTCGGCCATGTCACGTAACGCGCGAACTTCGGGATGAAGGCAGCCTTCACCGCCAGGTCGCTAACCTCGGCAAAAGCAGGCGCGGTAGCCAGCATCGCAACCGCAAGGACGGCAGTCCAAATGAAGGCGCGAGGGAGCCTCATTATCAGGGGCGCCACTGCAGTCCGACGAGGACCTTCCTCGGGATCGCGTCACCCTGGAAATATTCGACATGTTCCGAGTGAAGCAGGTTGGAGCCGGAAACCGACAGCTGAAGGTGATTCGAGACGTTCCACGCGAGCCTTCCGCCAAGCTCCGCATAAGCTGGCACATCCGCCTCGGCGAGGCGGCCGACGGCGCGCAAGTGCAGGTCGAAAGTGAGCGACCGGCCGAGATTCATGCTCGAATCGACAGTGATCCAATGGCCCGGATCGATTCCGTTCTGGAAGGTGCCGATGAACGGGGCCGTTGCCCCCGCCTTGAAGCGGAAATTTTCGGACTGGAGAGTTGCGCCTGCAGACAGCGTCCACCACGGGAGCGGGCTGAAATTCGCCCAACCTTCGACGCCGTAACTATGGCCTTCGAGCTGGTTGCCCCAAAAGAGGTCAAGCCCGGGCCCGGGCGCAATCTCGACGGTCCTGAGGTCATTGTAGCGATGATAGAAGCCGGTGAGCGAAAATGAGAGGGACGAAAGCGGCTGCGACCGAACCCCCAGCTCATAAGCGGTGAGCTTCTCGGTCCGGAAATCGCGGTTGCCGCTCAACCTAACCCCGGGCGCCGACTCTTGGACGTCTTCATCGAACGGCGTCGCCGAGCGGACCGCGCGCGAGACGGAGCCCCAGAGCATCGTCGATTCGACCGGCTTGATCGCAATTCTGACGTCGGGAAGCAGGCTCGTGCCGACGTAAGGATCATGTTCGGCCTTGAGGCCGCCGGTCAGGCTGACCGAATTCGAGAGGTCGAACGTGTCCTGGACGAAGGCATTGGCAAGGAAAAGGTTACGGCTCTCGGGATCGAAGAAAAAGCTGGGAATGCCCTCGATGCGGTAATGAGCGACTCGTGCGCCTCCGCCCCAGACGACCTCGTTACGACGGCCGAGCGGAAGGCTGTCCTGAAGGTCGAGATCGTAAGTGTCGACGAAGAATTGCCCCTGATTGGGCTGCGTCGAGCGGTGCGCGTAATCGTAAAAGGCTTGAACCTGAAGGTGCCGTTCGGGACCCATGTCGCGGTTCCAGCGCAGCACGAGGTCGCGTCCTGAAACATCTTCCCAAGCGCCGACCCCCTGGTCCTCCTTGCCCCCGGAAATATCTCCCTGGAGAGTCACGAGGTCATTGGCGGCCGGTGTCCAGTCGAGCCTGAATCCGCCTCCAAGCCTGTGCCAGGGATCGTGCGCCGAACCGCCGCTCGCGCGGTCGAACGCATCTTCGTGGATCCAGCGGACATAGGTTCGATAGCTGACGTCCTTCCCAGCCGAGCCGGCGAGCCGTGCGCCGACAACCTGCTCCCCGGTTCCCGCGTCCGCCTGGGCGTAGAAGCCATTCGACGTAGCGGCGCTGCGCGTGATGATGTTGATCACGCCGTTGACCGCATTCGCTCCCCACAGGGTCGCGCCCGGGCCGCTGATCACTTCGACTCGGTCGATGTCCTCGGGAAGGACATCCTGCATGTCCCAGTAGACGCCGGAAAACAGAGGCGAATAGACGGTGCGCCCATCGATCAGCACCAGAAGCTTGTTCGAAAAGCTCTGGGCGAACGGATATCCGTTGAGGCCGCGCGCGGTAACGACCCACTTCGAGGGCGACTGCTGATAGACTTGGAGGTTGGGCGCGAGGCGAAGGATCTCCGGGACGGTCAGCGCTCCCGAACGGACGATCTGGTCGTGGTCGATCACGTAGAGCGAGGCAGGCGCCTCATTCAGGGGCTCGGCCTGCTTGGATGCTGACGTGACCTTGATCTGGGCAAGCTGCTCGATCGAAAGATCGGAAAGGTCGGGCTGCTCTTCGGCGTCGGCGCGTCCCGCCCAGAACAGGATCGAACCGAGCGCGAGCGCAATACTTGTCCGCATACCCATCCTTACTCACCGGTGCTCCCCCCGCCGGTACCCGCTGTCATGGTTGAAGCGGTCGGCACGGGTCAAGTTAACGGGACGTCGTTTCGACGCCTTAACGGGTGTTATCCGCCACTGTTCCGGCGAGCCGCCGACCGAGTCCGATCGACATTGAGCGATTTCAACGGATCGAAGTCTCGTTTCCGGCGCTTCGCCAGACTAACAGGCAATGATGACCAAAGATCAGGAACAGGCACTCACCAAGGTACCGGCGGTCACGCTCGGTTTCTGGATCATCAAGATCCTCGCGACGACCCTGGGTGAGACCGGCGGGGACACCGTGACCATGACGTGGCTCGGCGAGGCCAGCGAAAATGCAGTCAAGGGCGGCTATCTGATCGGCACGGCCATCTTCGGGGTCCTGCTCGTCGTCCTGGTGTGGGCGCAGATCAGGGCGAGCAGATTCAATCCCTGGCTGTACTGGGCCACGATCGTGGCTTCGACGACTTGCGGCACCACGCTCGCGGACTTCGCCGATCGCTCTTTGGGGGTCGGTTATCCCGGAGGGTCGCTACTGCTTCTAGCCTGTGTGCTCGGCTCACTCTTCGCATGGCATCGAACGCTCGGCACGGTGAATGTCAACAGCATCACCGGCCCGCGCGAGGAGACCTTCTACTGGGTGACGATCACATTTTCGCAGACCCTTGGCACTGCGCTCGGAGACTGGGCGGCCGACGGAGGCCTCGGCTACGGCGGCGGCGCCTTGGCGTTCGGGGCCTGCCTCGCAGTGCTGGCGTTGCTCTACTTCTCGACTCGGATCAGCCGCGTCGCATTGTTCTGGGCGGCATTCATCCTCACTCGGCCGCTCGGTGCGACCGTTGGCGACTTCCTCGACAAGCCCGTCGCAAAGGGCGGGCTCGAATGGAGCCGTCCGCTCGCTTCGGCAGTACTCGCAATTGTGATCATCGGACTGATCATTCTGCTTCCACAGCGGCCT
>DASQYQ010000116.1:0-4115 GCA_035639115.1 Sphingomicrobium sp.
ATGCCCTTCAGGTGGTCAGTCTCGGAAGCTGCCTTCAGGATTTGATTGACCTCATCGCGGCTCGTGTCGCGCTTGGGCGTGAAGGTCAGATCTACCAGGCTGACGTCTGGTACCGGCACGCGGATGGCTGATCCGTCGAGCTTCCCTTTGAGCTCGGGAAGGACCTCGCCCACTGCGCGAGCCGCGCCAGTGGTCGTGGGAATCATTGACATTGCCGCAGCGCGAGCCCGGCGCAGGTCCTTATGGATCTGATCGAGGATCTTCTGATCGTTGGTGTAGGCGTGGACCGTGGTCATCAGGCCCCGCTCGATCCCCAGCGCGTCGTTCAGCACCTTGGCGACGGGCGCGAGGCAGTTGGTGGTGCAGGACGCGTTCGAGACGATCTTGTGCTCGGCGGTCAGCTTCTCATCGTTAACGCCGTAGACGACCGTCAGGTCGACGCCCTTCGCCGGCGCCGAGATAAGCACCTTCTTCGCGCCGGCCGCGATATGCTTCTCGGCGCTTTCTCGATCGGTGAAAAAGCCCGTGCACTCGAGGGCGATTTCGACTCCGTTTGCGGCGTGCGGAAGCTTCGCCGGGTCCTTTTCGGCAGTCACGTGGATGCGCTTTCCATCGACGAGGATGTCATTGCCGTCGGTTTCGACCTGACCGGGGAATTTGCCGTGGACGCTATCGTGCTTGAATAGCCAGGCGTTCGCCTTCGCATCGGCGAGGTCGTTGACGCTGACCAGTTCGAGCCCGCAGTCGGGCCGCTCGAGGATGGCGCGCGCCACGAGGCGCCCGATTCGGCCGAAGCCGTTGATTGCAACTCTCGTCATTGAATCCCTCTTGTCTTCATGAAGTCGATCACCCGCGCGGCGATCTTGTCGGGGGTGAGACCGAAGTAATTGTAGGCGTCCTTCGCGGGCGCCGAGACTCCGAACCGGTCGATGCCGATGCGTAGGCCGTGAAGGCCCGTGTACCGCTCCCAACCGAAGGTCGTTCCCGCCTCGACCGAAACGCGGAGGATCTCCCGGTTGCTGACGTCGGGAAGGATATCCTCGCGATAGTCGCTGGGCTGCGCGTCGAAACGCTCCGTGCAGGGCATGGACACCACATCGGCACCGATCCCCTGCCCTTCAAGCTGAGCGGCGGCGTCGAGTGCGATCTCGACTTCGGAACCGGTCGCAATGAAAATCACTTTGCGCGGATTTTCAGCGGCTTTCAGCCGGTAGGCTCCACGTGCCGTGAGGTTCTCATTAGCTAGTTCAGTTCGCAGTGGACGGACGTTCTGGCGAGTCAGCGCGAGGATCGAGGGCTCGTCGCTCTGCAAGGCCAGCGCCCAGGATTCAGCCGTCTCGACCGCGTCGGCGGGCCGATAGACTTCGATCTGCGGCATTGCGCGAAGGCTCTGGAGATGCTCGATCGGCTGGTGGGTCGGGCCATCCTCGCCAAGGCCGATGCTGTCGTGAGTCATCACGTAGATCACTCGCGCCTTCTGAATTGCCGAGAGCCTGATCGCGGGCCGCGCATAGTCGGTGAACACGAGGAAGGTGCCGCCGTACGGAATCACGCCGCCGTGTAGCGCCATGCCGTTCATTGCTGCCGACATTCCGAACTCGCGGATGCCGTAATAGATGTAGCGGCCGGCGTAATTGTCAGGCATCAGCGCCTGCAGCGCCTTGGTCTTGGTGTTGTTCGAGCCGGTAAGGTCCGCCGACCCACCGATGGTTGCCGGAATGGCTGCGTTGATCGCTTCGAGCGCCATTTCGGACGCCTTGCGGGTCGCGACCGGCTTCAAGTCCTGCAGCAGCTTGTCGAGATAGGGTCGCAACCAGGCATCGCTCACCTTGCCGTTCAGGCGGGCAAGGAACTCGTCCTTACGCGAATCGCATTCCAACCGGTCCTTCCATTGCGCATGATCGAGGGCCCCACGCTTCCCCGCGGTGCGCCAAGCGGTGAGCACGTCGTCCGGAACGGTGAACTCCTTGTCGTCCAGCCCGAGCTCCTTGCGAGCCGCCTCGACCTCATCCTTGCCGAGCGCCGACCCGTGGGTGGCGGCCGTCCCTTGCTTGTGAGGAGCGCCAAAGCCGATGATGGTCTTGCACCGGATCAGGCTCGGCCTGGGATCCGCTTTCGCCTCCTCGATCGCGCGGCTTACCTCGTCCGCACTGAGTCCGTCGCACTCGACGGTGTGCCATTTCGCGGCCTGGTACCGGGCAACCACGTCCTCATTGCGCGAAAGCTCGGTCGCGCCGTCGATGGTGATCTCGTTGTCGTCCCAAAGCACGATCAGCCGACCCAGCTTGAGGTGACCGGCAAGGCCGATCGCCTCGTGATTGACGCCCTCCATCAGGCATCCATCGCCCGCAACGACGAATGTACGATGGTCGACGAGATCGTCGCCGTAGATGGCGTTGAGGTGACGCTCCGCAATGGCCATTCCGACCGCCATCGCGAGCCCCTGACCGAGCGGCCCGGTCGTGACTTCGATACCCGGCATCTCGTAATTTTCGGGGTGACCAGCGCAGGGGGAGCCTAGCTGGCGAAAGCGCTTGATATCGTCGAGCGTCGGCCGTTCATAACCGGTCAGATAGAGCAGCGAATAGAGCAGCATCGACCCGTGACCAGCCGACAGGATGAAGCGGTCGCGGTCGGGCCAGTGCGGATCGGCCGCGTCGAACTTCAGGTGCCGAGTGAAGAGCGCCGTCGCGGCGTCGGCCATTCCCATCGGCATTCCGGGATGCCCGCTGTTCGCGGTTTCCACCGCGTCCATCGCGAGGGCGCGAATGGCGTTGGCAAGACGGCGGTCGGTCGGCTGCATCGGGGCTCCGGCAATGGGATTCGCCCGGGACGGGGCGCGGCCCCTTTGTCCGGTGAGCGGAGCCGCGTCAACGCTTGCCGGGAATCACTAAAGTGCGTAGCGGAAATCAAATGGATGACGGCGGACTTTCAGCAGCACTGGATAGAGCGGAACAGGCGCTCGGACGCGTTCAGCGCGCGCTCGCAGCCAGACAGCCGGCGCCGAGCCGCGATGAGGAGCTTCGCGCCAAGGTTCGCGAAGTTGTCGAAGAGCTCGACGAACTCATCCGCCAGGCGGCCGCATAGATGGCCAGCCTCATCGATCTGAACATCGCCGGGCGCAGCTACCAGGTCGCGTGCCGTGAGGGCGAGGAAGAGAATCTCCGCGCCGCCGCACGGCTCGTCGACGGCAAGAGCCGCGAAGCGCTCCAGGGGCTGGGCACCTTGTCGGAAGCGCGGCAATTCCTCTTCGCTTCGCTGCTTCTCGCCGACCAGCTGATCGACAAGAGCCCAGACGTCGCGGCGGCCGCTATGCCCTCGCCTCC
The DNA here is from genome assembly GCA_035639115.1 of Sphingomicrobium sp. Classification (GTDB taxonomy): domain Bacteria; phylum Pseudomonadota; class Alphaproteobacteria; order Sphingomonadales; family Sphingomonadaceae; genus Sphingomicrobium. The sequence goes on from DASQYQ010000116.1 coordinate 3,327, forward strand.
CGATCCAGTTCTGGTCGAACGTGCCGAAGCGCTCGCGAATCGCCTCGAGATGCTTGCAGCACAGCTTGAGAGCGAGACGGCAAACGCCTAAATGGGTACGCGACGGGCACTACCCGGTGCGCGCCTTCGGAAAATCCCTGAGGCGATAGAACATCCTAGGGAGCTGTCCCTGCCCTGGTCACGGCGGTTACGTCGGGGTCAGGAGCAAACGGCGCCCACCTGACGTTTTGGCGTCAGAGGATTTTAGGGCAAACGGCCATGGTGGTCCCGTCACCCCCTTTTGAACCCGCTGAGCCAAGGCCCGAAATGGAGCCGCTCTCGAAGGATTCGCTGAGGCGCGCCGCGCTGGACGCGCGCAAGGCGTTCGTGCGCACTTTGTCCGACGCTGACCGCGAAGGGCTAGAGCAGAGACTCGCCCAGCATCTTACCTCGTTGTTCGCCGGTGTTTCGGTGGTCGGCGGCTATCATCCGCTCGGCTCGGAGATCAGCCCGCTTCCGGCAATGGAGGAGGCGCGCGCCGTTGGTGCGATCGTCGCCTTTCCCTGTTTTCCCAACCCGGCAAAGCCGTTCCGTTTTATCGCCGGCGACCCGCTCGAGCCGGGGCCTTTCGGCCTCATGCAGCCCGCGAAGCGTCATCCGACGGTCGAGCCCGACCTGGTGCTGATCCCTCTCGTTGCGGTCGATGGTTCCGGGACCCGGCTGGGACGCGGCAAGGGACACTATGATCGGGCCCTCCTGCGGCTGAAGAAGAACGGCGCTCGACTGATTGGCCTCGGCTGGCAGATGCAG
>DASQYQ010000117.1:0-4036 GCA_035639115.1 Sphingomicrobium sp.
CGCTAGTTCGTTCTACTCTTGTTCTGCTAGAACAAATGGGATACGAACTTTGTCCACAGTCGGTGGGCGGCCGTCGATGATTGGTCTTGAACGGAGGCAGGGGACATGGCAGCGCAGTTGAAAGTCATTGGTAGCGGAGCGGCAGTGCCCAGCATGGATCGTCAGAAGGCTCTCGAAGCGGCGCTTGCGCAGATCGACCGCGCGTTCGGCAAGGGTTCGGCGATGAAGCTGGGCAGCCGCGAGAAGATCGAGATCGAGACGATTTCGACGGGCTCGCTGGGCCTCGACATCGCGCTTGGAGTCGGTGGGCTTCCGCGTGGACGAATCATCGAGATTTACGGGCCGGAGAGCTCGGGCAAGACGACGCTGGCGCTTCACTCGATCGCCGAGGCCCAAAAGAACGGCGGCACCGCGGCCTTCGTGGACGCCGAGCATGCGCTCGACCCTGTCTATGCGAAGAAGCTCGGCGTCGATATCGACGAGCTGATCGTGTCGCAGCCTGACACCGGCGAGCAGGCGCTGGAGATCGTCGACACGCTCGTGCGCTCAAATGCAATCGATGTCCTCGTAGTGGACTCGGTCGCAGCGCTGGTTCCGCGCGCGGAAATCGAGGGCGAGATGGGCGACAGCCACGTCGGCCTCCAGGCGCGGTTGATGAGCCAGGCGCTGCGCAAGCTCACCGGCTCGATCAGCCGGTCGCAGACGACGGTCATCTTCATCAACCAGGTCCGAATGAAAATCGGTGTCATGTACGGCAATCCCGAGACAACGACTGGGGGGAATGCGCTGAAGTTCTACGCTTCGGTCCGTCTCGACATTCGCCGCACCGGCCAGATCAAGGACCGCGACGAGATCGTCGGAAACGCGACGCGTGTGAAGGTCGTGAAGAACAAGGTCGCGCCGCCGTTCAAGCAGGTCGAGTTCGACATCATGTACGGCGAGGGCGTTTCCAAGATGGGCGAGATCCTCGACCTCGGCGTGAAGGCGGGCTTGATCGAAAAATCCGGCGCATGGTTCAGCTACGACAGCGTCCGAATCGGTCAGGGCCGTGAGAACGCCAAGGTCTACCTGAAGGAAAACCCGGACGTCGCGGCGCGCATCGAGAATGCGATCCGCGGCCGCACCGAGGAAGTCGGCGAAGCGCTGATGGTCGGCGCGGGGCCCGACGACGACGTCGCGGCGGAGTAACGCGCAGCTACGCGACTTCCTCCGGCACGACCGGGAATGACTCGATCAGCGGCGTCCGGTCGAGCCTAGCGAACAGCCGCTTGGGCTCGGTGAGGACGATCAGGAGGAAGCCACCGGCAGCGCAGAGGGCGGTGCCGACGACGAAAGGCACCGCCGTGCCGTCGAATTGCTGGCCGATGACGAACCCGATCGCGGCGGCGCCGATCGTTCCGACCATGCCCTGCACCGACGAGGCGGTGCCGGCGATCGGCGCCATATTCTCCATCGCCAACGTGCCGAGGTTCGACGAGGTGAACGCGAAGCTCGCCATCGTCAGCCCCTGGAAGAGAATGAAGAGGGGCAGCGATTCCAAGCCGGCGAGGGCAACCGCCGAATGCGCAGCGGTGATCAGCGCCATCGCGAGCGCGGCGCTATGTCCGACGCGACGCAGGCCGAAGCGACCGACAACTCTTGAGTTGAGCCAAGAGGCGAGGGCCATCGGCGCGGCCACCAACGCGAACACGAGGCCGATGTACCCTCCCTTGTCGAAGGTGTCGAAGACGATCTGCTGGACCGAGGAGATGTAGGCCACGAGCCCTGAGAAGCTGACCGTGACCGCCAAGGTATAGCCTCGCGACTGCCTGTCGCGGATCGCCTCCACTATTGCCTCGCCCATGGCCTGCCACTTCAGAGGGCGTTGGAACTCAGGGTGAAGCGTCTCGGGAAGCCGGATCCACGGCCACGCCACCATCATGACCGCATAGACCGCCAGCACGATGAAGATCGCTCGCCAAGGCGCGAAGAGCAGGATCAGCTGGCCGATGTTCGGAGCGAGCACCGGAACCAGCATGAAGGTCATGAACACGAGGCTCATCACCCTGGCCATCGCCTCGGCCTCGAACAGATCACGGACCATTGCCACGACCAGCACCCGCGAGGCAGCGGCGGAAGCTCCCATCAGAAACCGTCCGGCGATCAGCACTGCAAAGCTCTGCGCCACACCGCAGAGCAAAGCGAAAAGGCCATAGAGCGTCACTCCCGCGGCCATGATCGGCTTGCGCCCGAAGCGGTCGGCGAGCGGGCCCCAGATCAGCTGGGTTGATGCGAAGCCCACGAAATAGGCGATGACGACTAGCTGCCGCTCATTCTCCCGAGCGACGTTGAGCGATTGGCCGATCTGCGGCAGCGCCGGGATCATCGCGTCGATGGCGAAGGAGTTGAGCGCCATCAACGCCGCGAGCATTGCGGTCATCTCGCGCGCGCCGGGGCGCTTCACCCCGTCATGGGCCATCGAATCGAACATCGGACGCGCCTGCTGGCCGATTGCCCGGAGCCGTGCAACAGTGGCGGCAGCACCGAGGGGAGGCGAGATGATTCAGAGACGCAGCTTTCTGACTGGTACCGCGGCTTTCGCGACGGCGATGACCATCCCGATGTCCCGAGTCATGGCCACCGCCGTTGAAGCGCTGAAGCCGGTTCCGTTGCCGCCGGCGATTTCCCGAGCTGAGCGGCTCCAGCGCATCGCGAAAGCGCACCAGCTCATGCAGCAGGGCGGAATCGGGTCGGTGATCGTCGAATCCGGTTCGAGCCTCGATTATCTGACCGGCGTCCAATGGCATCGCTCGGAACGTCTCACCGCCGCAGTCATCCCCGCGCAGGGTGATCCGATCATCGTCACACCTTTTTTCGAGAGCCCGTCGATCGCCGAGATGCTGGCAATTCCCGCGGAAATCCGCACATGGAACGAGGACGAGGATCCGCTGAAGCTCGTCGCCGATTTCCTCAAGGAGCGCGGCGTTGCTTCGCAGCCGGTCGCCTTCGAGGAGACCGACCGCTACTTCATCTTCGATCGCCTGGCGCAGCGCTTGCCGGGCCTTAGAGCCGTCAGCGCAAGCTCCGTCGTTCGTGCGCTCCGTCTGATCAAGTCGCCCGCCGAGCTCGCGCTGATGCAGACCGCGAACGACATTACGCTACGGGCAATGCGCCATGCCGGGGAGAAGGCGAAGCTCGGCATGACCCCCGCGGATTATGGGGCCGCGATCGACGCTGCGACGACGGCCCTCGGCGGTAACCCGGAATTCTCGCTGGTGCTGATCGACGAGGCGTCAGCGCTTCCGCACGGATCGAAGAAGCCGCAGGTCACCAAGCGCGGAAGCACTATCCTGTTTGACTGCGGCTGCACGGTTCACGGCTATCAGTCGGACATCTCGCGCACCTTCGTCTATGGCGCTGCCCCGACCGCGGATCAGCGCAAGGTCTGGAACCAGGTCCATGAAGGTCAGCAGATCGCGATCCGCGCCGCGAAGATCGGCGCACCCTGCGGAAGCGTCGACGATGCCGTCCGCGCCGCCTACACGGGCTGGGGCTACGGGCCCGGCTACAAGCTCCCCGGCCTATCGCATCGGACCGGACATGGAATCGGAATGGACGGCCACGAGCCGGCCTATCTCGTTCATGGCGACATGACTCCGCTGGCGCCCGGAATGTGCTTCTCGGACGAACCCGGAATCTACATCCCCGGCAAGTTCGGCGTCCGGCTCGAAGACTGCTGGTACATGACCGAGGCCGGGCCGAAATTTTTCAGCAACCCGCCGCCTAGCATCGATCGCCCCTTCGGCTGACCCTTAGAAATGGTCGTGAACGGGGCCAGTCCGCTCGACATGCGACGGCGCGTGCTTGGGCTCGATCTCGGCAGACCCTTCGGGATTGAGCGTCCCTTCCCAGCGCGCGATCACCGTTGCCGCGACGGCGTTGCCGACAACGTTGGTTCCCGATCGGCCCATGTCGAGGAAATGGTCGACCGCGAGGATCAGCAGCAAGCCCGCCTCGGGAATGCCGAACATCGGCATGATCGCCGCGATAACCACAA
>DASQYQ010000118.1:0-4456 GCA_035639115.1 Sphingomicrobium sp.
GCTTGACCTGGGAGAAGTACAACCAGCTCCAAGCCAGGACGCCGCTACTGAGACCAAAGCTGCGCCTCCATTACCCGGAGCTGCAGGCTCTTGCAGTGCTGTGAATCACCTGCCGAAGAGCGTAGTGCGGCAGATCCGCACGCTACGTTCTGTGGGAACCGGAGGCGGACGAGCCTCCGGTGACCCGGTAGGAGTGGAAACGGGGCGTTGCCACACGGCCCAAGCTACCGCGCCACTTCTCGACTCTACAGTGCGATTTACTAAATAGTTGAACGGACAGGTCAATCCACGCCGCGTTGGCGGCTTGGCACTACATTTCGATGGGCGGTTCAGGACGCCGCGGCGTCGCGCACGGTCGGCGGCAGGGCTACGCCCGCGGCCCGCAGGGCGAGGCTGGCAGTTGGGCGCGGCGCCGAGCGGACGATGAAGCGCTTGCCGTCGTAGTCGATCTCGGTCTCTGTCAGTGAATCCAGATCGGCGATGATCTCCGGCCAGGAACCGGAGCGACCGAGACCTGCAATGCGCTCCTCCAGCTCCGACTTCAGCACCAGCGCGAGGAAGCTGCAGAACACGTGACCGCGGATGGTCTCGTCGAGCTTGTGGAAGATCGGCCGGGTGGAGAACAGATGCTTTGCTGTTCGAAAGCTCTGCTCCACCGTCCACAGCTGCTTGTAGCAGAGCATCGCCTCCAGTGGATTGAGATCGGTGTTGGTCCGCAGCACGAAGATGCCGTCGAACTTCTTCTCTGCCTCGATCTTGTCGGGATCGATCGCGAAGTGCTCCTCGCTGATCGTCTTGAGATAGCGCCGAAAGCCGGTGTTGCCGATCAGTACCTTGTCGCCCTTGGCGAGCTGGCGCTCCAATGCGGCCACGATGGAAGCCCGATCAGCGGCATCCTTCTCAGCCTCCTGGCGGTTGCGGCAGACGATGTAACGCCGCCCCGCCAGCAGCACCGTCTTGGCCTCGTACTCGATCTCCTTGCCGCGCTTCTTCATCACCAGCGGCACGAACGGCGCCGGATGATCAAGCACCAGCTCGCGCACAAGCTTGTCCGAGCGCTCGCGTACGCCGAGGATGTACAACAGCCGCCGTGCCTCCAGCTCCGCCATAATCTCGGCGCTGATCATGCCGCGATCGGCGACCACGCATACACGCGCAATATCGAAGCGCCGGCGCAGCCGGTCGATCACCGGGACCAGCGTCGTCACGTCGGCGGTGTTGCCCGGCCACATCTCTGAGCAGACCGGCCGGCCGTCGCCGTCGACGAGCACAGCAAGAATCATCTGCCGCAGATCGGGACGATGATCCTTGCTGTAGCCGTGCTGCCCCAGCGTCTGACCGCCGGCGCCCTCGAAGTACAGGCTGGTGGTGTCCATGAACACCAGGTCGAGCCGTGTGAGCAGATCGCGCCGATGCGCGAACAGTCGCTCCTCCACCACATCCTTCACGCAGCGTGGCGCAAACGGCGCGCGGCCATCCTGCTCCTTCTCCGGCAGTTCCTCGCCCAGCCACGCCATCGCTCGATAGAGATGATGCAGATCGAGCCCCGCAACGCCGGCGAGGGCGTAGTCCTCGCGCCAGCGATCGGCCGCGCGATCGGAGCCGCTCACGAACAGCCGGTGCAGTACGGTGAGGAACACGGCACGCTCCAGCGCGAAACCGTGCTTGCGTTTGCCCGCGAGCTCCGTGATGACCGCCCGGCAGCCGGTCTCCTCCCACAGCCGCTCGAACACCAGCGCCGGCCCGATCCGACGCACGGCGATCTTGAGCGCCGCATCGTTGTTGGCCGCGCTCAGCACCATGGCCTTGGCTGCAAAGCGCGCGCCCGAGCGCACCAGCCGTTCCAGCTGGCCGCTCGCCTGCAACTCGTCGAAACGCCCGAGCGTGGCGATCACCTGCTGGCGCACCTGGTCGCCGTCGCGGCGGCTCTCAACGATCTGCAGATAGGCGCGCCCGGCCGAGGTCTTGCGGCGGAAGTACATGGCGGCGACTCCGCGTTCTGGTACGCACACGGAGTCGCGATTCGACCGCAAAAATCAAATTAAATCACGCAGAAACGTGGCACTACACTTTCGCGACAAGGCTATCTCGCACCTAGCAAAATCAATGACTTATGCCATGTCGCCCCGCGTCAACTGTAGAGTCGAGAAGTGGCGCGGTAGCTTGGGCCGTGTGGCAACGCCCCGTTTCCACTCCTCGCTCATCGAACCGGACGGGCCGAGCTACGGCATCCGGCTCTCGGACAAGACATCAGACCTTCGCCCTCGGGAAGCCGTGAGCAAGCGACTCCAGCTTGACGAGTCCCAGCGTGCCGTGGAGGTACTCGTACGGAAAGCATCGCGCTCCCGTGTTGCTGATCTTGTGCTTGTTGCATAACCACCGGCGTAGCCGAAGCGGGGTGTAGCGGTCGATCGCACGATACGCCTTGTGTACTGGTCCCAGGCTGTAATACTTCGCCCAGCCGACCAGCATGCGATTGAGCCCCTTCACCATATCGTCGGCACTCAGCCACAGGACCCTTCGTTCGGTCGCGTCTCGGATCTTGCCGATCATGCGCCTGACGCTTTTCTTCGACGGTTGCGGGCATAGGTAAGCACGCCCGGTCTTCGGCGAGTAGTAGCGTCCGAAGTCGTAGCCCAGGAAGTCGAACCGCTCCTGCGGCAGGCGACGGATGTGAGTCTTGGCTTCGTTGACCGTGAGCCCGAGCTGCGTCATGAGCCGCCGCATTTCGGTCATCGCCTCCTCGGCGCTACCCTTGCAGCAGATCACCAAGTCATCAGCGTAGGACACGATCTTCGCGCCCAGCCTCGTTTCCAGACCTCGCTTCTTCCATCCCAGCACGAACCGCCGCATGTACAGATTGGCGAGTAGTGGTGAGATCGGTGCGCCCTGAGGAACCCCGCGCCCCGTGTCCTTGGCGGTCGTCGTCCGTTTCGTTCCACCGTGGCCGTCATCCTCTTCAACCGGCGCCTCCACCCACATCTTGATCAGATGCAGCATGTGCCGGTCGGAGACTCGGCGCGCCACCGATTTGAGGAGTTCGGAGTGAGGAATCGATCCGAAGTAGTCCGTCAAGTCCGCGTCGATGACGCGCGTGTATCCTCCGTTGATCAAGCGCCCTACAGTCTTGACCGCCGTGTGCGCACTCAGGTTCGGTCTGTACCCGTGCTGTTCCGCCGGCATGTCGGCTTCGAAGATGGGCTCCAGCACCACCACCGCCGCCGTCATCACCACGCGGTCAGCGACCCGCGGAATCCCGAGCGGGCGGAGCTTCTTGCCGCCCGCCTTCGGAATCCACACCCGTCGGACTGCCTCAATGCGATACGTCTTCTTGTGGAGTCTGTCCGCCAGTTCGTCGAGCCATCGCTCTTCCCCGTACGTCTCGATGTCCGCAAAGTCTTGTCCGTCCACGCCCGGTGCGCCCTTGTTGGCTTTGCACCGATCGTAGGCATACTTCAATACATCCTTGCGATACAGCTTGTCGTACAAAAGGTAGAACCGATAGCCCGGCGCTCCCTTCGCTTTCGTCTGTAACGTCTTCTGCAGCTTCCGAACGCTTTCCGGAGGTTCCAGGACCATGGTCCAATCTCCTTGTCCTTTGCCGCTTCCGACGTCGTCTTGAACCAGGGCCCCTTCCCTCCGCCGGCGTTACCCGGCCTCCTCAGTACTCCGGACCCCTCCGTCACCCCGCTCGGCCCGGCCTGTCCCTCGCGGGCGTCCAGTTGGCTGATCACGCTCCAGCCACCGCTCGGGGCTTCCCGTGTTGCCTCGATCTCCCTGTGCATGCGTGCCGCCGCCAATACCCCGGTGGAACCGCTGGGTGCGTTTCGCTCTCTTCCCCAGCGATGACCGCCTTCCCCGCTTCTACGATCGGGTCGGCTTCCACATCACCCTTTTCGGAGCCTGCTCAGCGTTCACTGCACGTTGCAGCCCGCATGCTCGCCGAGTCACCAGACGTGACCCTCTACACCGAAGGCTTCAGCCGTTTCGTCACCTCCACGACTGCTCCGATTGCTACCGGCCGGAGCGAAAGTTGCCGGGTGGGTCTATCCCCCACTGGGAGATCGCGCCTTCCACGGCGCACGTCGAAGATCGGTCAATAAGCCGCAGCTTATTCAGCGTTCATCCGACTGCCGTCGGTCGCCACGTGTGCTGGGGATTTCGCCAATCGATTCCGTCCAGCATATAAGCGAGTTGCGAACTCGAGATCAAAACGACGCCGGCAATCGCCGACGGCCAAATGAACCGGCCGCGCTCCAGCCGCTTGGCGGAGAGCGACATGCCAATGCCGTCATGCCAGAGGATTTTGATCAACGAGCCGCTGCGGCCGCGAAAGACGTAGAGATCGCCGGCATGCGGATCGCGGTTCAGCCCCTCCTGCACCTGGAGTGCCAAGCTCCGCATCCCGCGCCGCATGTCGGTATGGCCGGCCGCGATCCAAACCCGAACCCCGCTC
>DASQYQ010000119.1:0-4542 GCA_035639115.1 Sphingomicrobium sp.
GCCCGCTTCTGGCTCGAAAGGGGAGTGGATGGCTTTCGGATCGACGCCATCAACTTTGCAATGCACGACCCCGAGCTGCGCGATAATCCGGTCGCTCCGAATGGCGGCAAGAGAAAGCGGTCCTTCGATTTCCAGCGGCACGTCTACAATCAATCGCATCCCGACATCGTGAAGTTCCTGGAGCGGTTGCGGCAGCTTACGGACAGCTATGGCGATCGCTTCACGCTCGCAGAGGTCGGAGGTGATGATGCGCTTGGAGAGATGCGGTCGTTCACCGAAGGCGACCGCCGGCTGAACAGCGCCTACGGTTTCGACTTCCTCTATGCTGAAGAACTCACCCCTGCATTGGTGACGCGCGTTGCGGAGGATTGGCCCGAAGACGCCGGATGGCCGAGCTGGGCTTTCGAGAATCACGACGCACCGCGCGCCATCTCACGATGGGCAGCGGGCACGCATCGCGGGATCTTCGGACGCACCAAGGTTCTCCTGCTTAGCTGTCTCCGCGGATCGATCATCCTCTACCAGGGCGAGGAACTCGGACTGACTCAGGTCGACGTCCCGTTCGAACATCTCCAGGACCCGGAGGCGATCGCCAATTGGCCTGAGACCCTCGGCCGCGATGGCGCACGCACGCCTATGGCTTGGAGCTCGAACGGTCCGAACCTCGGCTTTTCGACCGGCAAGCCGTGGCTGCCGCCGGGCGACAACCACCACGAGCTTGCTGTCGATCGCCAAGAGTCCGATCCCAGTTCGCTCCTCATCTTCACGCGCGAGTGTCTTCGCCTCCGTCGGGCACATCAGGCGCTGCGGCTAGGCTCGATGCGGATCGTCGAGGCGGGCGACCAGATACTCGTTTTCGAGCGAAGGGACGACCGCGCGCAGCTGCGTTGCACATTCAATCTGTCGGATAGACCAGCCACCTTCAAGGCGTCCGGTAAGAAGCTGATTGGAACCGGTCTCATCGAGGATTCGTCGCTTGGGCCGTACGCCGCGATCGTCGAGGAGTTGAAATGAAGCTGCGTTCGTTGCTTGCCGGCCTTTTCTCTGCCGGAATGTTCGCCGGTGCCGCGGTTGCTCAATCGATGCAGCATTCCGCGAATGGAATCGAGACGTCGAACGGTTCGACACGGATGCAAGTGACCGCGCTGACCGATTCGATTCTTCGCGTTCGTGTCGCACGCGACGGAAAGCTCCCGGAAGATGCAAGCTGGGCGGTGCCATCCGCCGTGCGGCACGAAAGCGTCGCCGTCACTGCGACCGCCGACGGGTTCGCGACCAAATCGATCGCATTTCACGTCAATCCAACCACGCTGCGAACTTCGGTCACCGATCTTTCGGGTCATGTGATTTCGGCGGATCAACCCGAGCCGATGAGTTTTGACGGCAGGAGCTTCACGCTTCGCAAGACCTTGCCGATCGATCAGCATATTTTCGGCCTCGGGGACAAGACGGGTGCGCTCGACCGGCGAGGGGACACCTTCGTCGATTGGAACACGGACGCTTTCGGATTCGCCCCGTGGACCGATCCAATCTACAAATCGATTCCGTTCTTCATCGGCGTGAACAGTGGCGGCGTCGCTTACGGGCTGTTCCTGGACAACAGCTGGCGAGCCAGTTTCGATTTCGGCCATCATGATGCGAGCGAGATCGAGATCAGCGCGCCAGACGGCCCGATCGATTATTATGTGATCGCCGGGCCCACCATCGGTGAAGTCGTCAGACGCTACACTGACCTCACAGGCAAGCCGCCGCTGCCGCCCGAATGGGCGCTCGGCTATCAGCAGTCGCGCTGGGGTTATTCTAGCGATGCAGAAGTTCGCGGTATCGCTAACCAACTGCGGTCCGACCGCATCCCCGCCGACGTGATTTGGATGGACATCGATTACCAGGACCGAGACCGCCCTTTCACGATCAACCAAGCGACATTTCCCAACCTCAAGAAGCTCAATTCGGATGTGAACGCGCAGGGCATCCGCCTGGTCGCGATCACCGATCTGCACATCGCTTACCTTCCAGACCAGGGCTATGCCCCGTTCGAAACGGGCCTTGCCGGCCACCACTTCGTTCGCAGGTCCGACGGCAGCCTTTACGTGGCGCCTGTGTGGCCGGGACCGTCCGTCTTCCCTGACTTCACGCGTGCCGCAACGCGCGACTGGTGGGGCGGGCTCTACAAGGACTTCATCAACGACGGCTTTGCCGGCTTTTGGAACGACATGAACGAGCCGGCGGTGTTCGAAACGCCGACCAAGACGATGCCGCTCGACAACATTCACCGCGTCGACACCGACGATTTCGCTCCTCGCGAAGCCACCCATGCCGAGATCCACAACGTCTACGGCATGCAGAACACGCGCGGCACGTTCGAGGGCATGGAGCGGCTCCGGCCCAATATCCGACCGTTCGTGATGACTCGCGCGTCCTATGCCGGCGGTCAGCGCTACGCCGTCACATGGACGGGCGACAATAGCTCGACCTGGGATCACCTGCGGCTGTGCGTGGAGCAGCTGACGAACCTCGGCCTATCGGGCTTCGCCTACAGCGGTTGCGACGTCGGTGGATTCATCGGTGGCGCGAGCCCGGACCTACTCACGCGCTGGTACGAGATCGCGGCCTTTACCCCGGTGTTCCGGAACCATGCGGCACATGATGCGCCGCACGCCGAACCGTGGGTCGACGGACCCGAGCACCTCGCCATCCGCCGCCGCTTCGTCGAGCAACGTTACCGGCTGCTGCCGTACCTCTATGCGGTCGCCGAGCAGAATTCGCGCACCGGCGACCCCGTCATGCGCCCAGTCTTCTACGATTATCCGGATGCGTTGAAGGTGGACTGCGACCAGTCGTTGGCCTTCACCGTCGGCCGCGACATGCTCGTAGCGGCTCCGCCGAGGCCGGAATCACCGCAATCGTTCAATATCTGCCTGCCAGCGGGCGGGTGGTTCGACTATTGGACCGGTCTCCCGGTGAGCGAGCACAAGCTCACCAGGCAGCCGAAGCTCGACGAGATCCCGGTCTTCGTCCGCGCGGGCACGATCCTTCCGCGCCAGCCGCTTGTTCAAAGCACGATGGACACGCCGAAAGGCGCGCTCGAGCTCGACGTCTACCCAGGCGATGACTGCCGTGGCGAACTCTATTTCGACGACGGAATCAGCGTCCGTGGACAACATCTCCGCCAGATCGTTGAGTGCGCCGTCACGCCGAAGGGCATAAGGCTCCGGTTCGGTGCTCGCGAGGGTTCCTGGCGTCCCTGGTGGAAGGAGATCGCAGTGACCGTCCACGGCACCCAGTCAGCACGCCAGATCATTCCCGACCAACCGATGAGCGCTGACATCCTCATCCCATAGCGAAGCGTCAACAGCACTGGTAACTCAGGAGCCGATGCGGCCGATCGCTGAATATTGCGAAGTGGATCGCGGGCGCTTCCAGCGGAAGATCGTCGCGAAGGGGGAGCCTGCGATCCTTCGAGGCTTGGTTTCGGACTGGCCGATCGTGCAAGCCGGAAGCGGAGGCGACGAGGCGCTTGCCGACTTTCTACGGAACGCTTCTGCCGAGGACCCATTCGAAGCATGGTTCGGGCCGCCCGAAATCCAAGGTCGGTTCGGCTACAACGAAAATTTCGCCGGGTTTAATCATGAGCGGCGGCTCGCGACGGTCGAGCAACTGCTCGGCCTCCTCCTTCGGCAGAAGGGGGATGAGCGGCCTTATTCGATGTACGCGGGAGGGATTCCAATCCGCCGGCATCTGCCAGGATTGCTGCCGACTATCCCCGTGCCGCTGCTCGACATGAGCAAGGCCACGCTCATTTCACTCTGGCTGGGCAATCGCACGAGGACGGCGGCGCATTGGGACTTACCGCAGAATCTCGCATGCGTCGTTGCTGGGCGACGGCGCTTCACTCTGTTTCCAACCGAACAGCTGCCCAACCTTTATGTGGGGCCTCTGGATTTCACGCTTGCGGGGCAACCCACAAGCCTCGTCGACATCGACCACGCCGATCTTGAGAAGTACCCCCGTTTCGCTCACGCACTGGATTCGGCGCAGCAGGCCGAGCTCGGCCCCGGCGACGCGCTCTACATCCCCAGCCTGTGGTGGCACGCGGTCGACTCCCTCGATGAGATTGGAGCGATGATCAACTTCTGGTGGCGGGATGCCGAGCCGCCGCTGCTGACGCCCCTCAACGCGCTTTATCACGCGGTGATCACAATGAAGAATCTGCCTCGCGATGAACTGGCGAGGTGGCGCGTGATCTTCGACCATTACGTGTTCGAGGCCAATGGCAATCCGGTCGAGCACTTGCCCGAAGAGGCGCGCGGAATCCTCGGGCGTCGCACACCGCAGCTAATCGTCCGCGTCAAGAAGCTGCTGATCGACGCCCTGAGCCGATAGGAGCCGTCGCTTGCTGGGATGTCCCGCTACTTTGCCGGCGTCGCGTCCGTGTCGAGCACCGTCGTCTGCTCGCCGGTCGAGCCGCTGCTGACGCCGGCCTGAGTCACCAACACCGTCGTTCCCGGAGTGATCACCGATCGCATGTTCGCGACAAACCCG
>DASQYQ010000120.1:0-6198 GCA_035639115.1 Sphingomicrobium sp.
TCGCGAACCTCGGCGAGGCACGCGTCCTGGTGCTGACGGGCGCCGGCCGCGGCTTTTGCGCTGGCCAGGATCTCAACGACCGAGCAGTCGCGCCCGGAGAGGCGGTTGACCTCGGCGAGACGGTCACGAAATGCTGGAACCCGCTGATCCGCACGCTGGCCTCATTGCCGCAGCCGGTGATCGCTCGGGTGAACGGTGTCGCGGCAGGCGCCGGAGCGAACGTCGCCCTCGCCTGCGACATGGCAATCGCTGCGAAATCGGCGAAGTTCATCCAGAGCTTCTCGGCGATCGGACTGATCCCCGACAGCGGCGGAACCTGGGCGCTGCCCCGGCTAGTCGGACAAGCGCGCGCACTCGGCCTGGCACTCACCGGCGATCCCTTGCCGGCAGAGAAAGCTGCCGAATGGGGGCTCATCTGGAAAGCGGTCGACGACGATTTGCTCGATGCCGAAGTCGACTCGGTAGCGAACAAGCTCGCATCGCTCCCGCCGCTGGGCCTCGCAGCGATCAAGGACATGATCCGCACCAGCTGGCAGTACAGCCTCGACGAGGAGCTGGAACGGCAGTCGGGCACGATGCGCCGCCTCGGCTTCACGAAGGATTATCAGGAGGGAGTCGCCGCCTTCCTCGAAAAGCGCGCCCCAAAGTTCGAGGGAAGGTAGGGGATGGGAACGACCACGGTCGAATATCGCCTGCTTCCGGGCACTCGCGCCGCAGTCGGCCGCACCGGCAATCACCACGTCATCGCCGACCGCCCGGAAGGCAAGTTCGGTGGACTGGGGCTCGGCTTCAACGGCGGCGAATTGCTCGCGCTCGCGGTTGGCGGCTGCTTCTGCAACGACATGCAGGCGATTGCCGACCAGATGGGCTTAGCCATTGCCGACCTTACGGTCAGCGTCGAAGTGGATTTCGGCGGAGATCCGGTGCGCGCCACCGATGCCCGCCTCACGGTGGAGTGCACGCTCGCCGACGGATCCGATCCTTCAGTGCTGATCGAGCGCGCAAAGGCCGACACGACCATCGGAAACTCGCTTCGCGACGGCATTCCGTTCGAGATTTCGGCCGCTTAATATACAAAGCGCGTGACGCGAACGAAGCATCCCGATTGGCGAGGTCCAACGCAACGCCGGCGGTCACCTACTGAAACTCTCCAGCGCCACGCCCGTTACGCTTCCCGAACAACGAACAGGAGGCACGTGTGCTTGGCACCATTCTTATCATTCTGCTCATCCTGCTGCTCATCGGCGCGGTCCCGCGCTGGGGTTACAGCAGGAGCTGGGGCTACGGCCCGTCGGGCCTTCTCGGCCTGATCCTCATCATCATCGTGATACTGGTGCTTCTCGGCCGCATCTAGCGGCGAGCACCAGCCCGTTCGGCGAAGCGCCACGCCGCCTGCGCAAGCGTCGGCACGCGCTTCGCCATTTCTTCGGCCTGAGCGTGTGACGCCGTGCCGTCCCTCACCCTTTTCTTGATGCCCTGGACGATCCCCGCGAGCCGGAAGAGGTTGTAGGCGAAATACCAGTCGAGAGTGGCGGCGACCGGGACTCCCGACCGCTCGGAATATCGCTCGACGATCTCATCCAGCGTAGGAATATTCAGCGCCGGCAGGTCGAGCCGGGCGAGACCAGCGCCGCCGTCCGCCGGCATCGCCCACTGCATCGCAAGGTAGGAGAAATCTGCCAACGGATCGCCGAGTGTCGCCAGCTCCCAGTCGAGGACCGCCGTCAGCGTTCCGTCCCCGTCGAACAGCACGTTGTCGATGCGATAATCGCCGTGGACGATCGAGGTCCGCGACTGCTCCGGAACGCTCTCCGGAAGGAAAGAGATGAGGCGATCCATGTCGGGAAGGTAGTCGGTCTGCGAATCGCGATACTGGCGAGTCCAGCGCCTGACCTGGCGCTCAAAATAATTCCCCGGCTTCCCGAAATCGCCGAGCCCCGCCTTCTCCGCATCAATGGTATGAAGGTCGGCGAGCGTGTCGATCAGCTGCTCGTACATGCCGCGACGCGTCGCGCGATCGAAATCGGGAAGTGCCCCGTCGGCGTAGGACCGCCCTCTCGCGAGCTCCATCACGTAGAAGATCGCCCCGATGACGTCCTCGTCCGTGCAGACCGCAAAAGGCTCCGGAACCGGAAACCCAAGCGGGAACAGCGCCGACATCAGCCGGAATTCGCGGTCGACGGCGTGCGCGCTCGGAAGCAAGGCTCCGAACGGCTTCCGGCGGAGCACATATTCTCCAGACGCTGCGGTCAGCCGATAGGTCGGGTTCGACTGGCCGGACGTGAATTTCTTTAGCTCGAACGGGCCGGCGAAGCCTTCGACATTGGCTTCCAGC
Organism: Sphingomicrobium sp.; assembly: GCA_035639115.1. Lineage (GTDB taxonomy): Bacteria > Pseudomonadota > Alphaproteobacteria > Sphingomonadales > Sphingomonadaceae > Sphingomicrobium. The sequence goes on from DASQYQ010000120.1 coordinate 2,336, forward strand.
CAGCGGCCCAGGGCGACCTCGTCGATCAGCCTTTCGCTCACTTGTGCTTCTTGAGCTCGAGCCGCGCGATTGCGCGCCGGTGCACTTCGTCAGGCCCGTCAGCCAGCCGCAGCGTCCGGATCGACGCATAGGCGCGCGCCAGCCCAACGTCGTCGGACACGCCCGCGCCGCCGAACGCCTGGATCGCATCGTCGATCACCTTCAGCGCCATCAGCGGGGCCGCAACCTTGATCATTGCGATCTCGGCCTGCGCCGCCTTGTTGCCCGACCGGTCCATCATGTCCGCGGCCTTGAGGCACAGCAGCCGCGCCATCTCGATGTTGATCCGCGCGTCGGCGATCCGCTCTTCCCACACGCCTTGCTCGGCGATCGCCTTGCCGAAGGCGAAACGCGACATCAGCCGCTTCACCATCGCATCGAGAGCTTCCTCCGCCGCGCCGATCGTCCGCATGCAGTGATGGATGCGCCCCGGCCCCAGCCGACCCTGCGCGATCTCGAATCCCCGGCCCTCGCCCAGCAGCATGTTCGACGGGGGGATTCGCACGTCCTCCAGCGCGATCTCCATGTGTCCGTGCGGAGCATCGTCATAGCCGAACACGGGCAAATGCCGCTCGATCGTGATCCCCTCCGAGTCCAGCGGCACCAGGATCATCGACTGCTGCCTGTAGGTCTCGGCCGAGGGATCCGTCTTCCCCATGAGGATCGCGACCTTGCAGCGCGGGTCACCAGCGCCGCTCGACCACCATTTGCGGCCGTTGATGACATATTCGTTGCCGCGAAGCTCGATGCTGCACCGGATGTTGGTCGCGTCCGACGAGGCAACGTCCGGCTCGGTCATCAGGAAGGCCGAGCGGATCTCGCCCTCCATCAGCGGTTTCAGCCACTCGTCCTTCTGCGCGCGCGTGCCGTAGCGGTGCAGCACTTCCATATTGCCGGTGTCCGGCGCCGAGCAGTTGAACGCCTCCGACGCCCAGCCGATTCGGCCCATCTCCTCCGCGCAAAAGGCATATTGGAGATTGGTCAGCCCCGGCCCGTCGAAGTGGAAGCTGTCGTCTACCTGCGCGCCGCCACGCGACGGCGGCATGAACAGGTTCCAAAGGCCCTCGGCGCGCGCGAGCTGCTTCAGCTCCTCGATCACCGGAAGCGCCTTCCAGCGCTCGCCCTGGCTCTGCTGCGCTTCGTAGAAGCGGACACGCGGGCGGACCTGCTCGTCCATGAAGGCGCGGACCCGGTCGCGCCATTCCGTCTCAGCTGTGCCGAGGCTGAAATCCATGGGACACCGCTACCAGCAAGCGCTCGCGGTGGCTATGAGCGACGAATGGACAGGCTTTCGGGCAAGGTCGCGATCGTCACCGGTGCCGCGTCGGGGATCGGCAAGGCGACCGTCGAGCTGTTCCGCCGCGAAGGAGCCACCGTCGTCGGCGCGGACATCGCCGAGGGCGCGGACGTGCGCCTCGATGCAAGCGACGAGCGGCAGGTCCACGACCTCGTCGAGCAGATCGCGCGCGAGCATGGCGGAATCGACATCTTTTTCGCCAATGCCGGCATCTCCGGCGGCTGGACGACGATTTCGGAACAGACGGCCGAAGACTGGGCCGAGATCCTCCGCGTCAACCTCATCGGCCCGTTCCTCGCGATCAAGCATTCGGCGCCGCTCATGAAGCTCCGCGGCGGCGGATCGATCGTCTGTACTTCGAGCGTAGCGGGGTTGCGCTCTGGCGCCGGCGGCGCGGCTTATTCGGCCTCCAAGGCCGGCGTGATCAGCCTCGTTCAAACCGCCGCCCAGCAGCTCGCCGGCACCGGCATCCGAGTCAACGCCATCTGCCCCGGCCTGATCGAAACCGGGATGACCGAACCGATGTACAAGCGCGCCCGCGAGCACGGCCAGGAGCACCGCATTGGCGAGCTCAACCCGCTCAAGCGCGGGGGCGAGCCTGCCGAGATCGCCCAAGCGGCGCTGTTCCTGGCGTCGAACGAATCCAGCTACGTCAACGGCACCGCGCTAGTCGTCGACGGCGGCCTCTCGAGCAGCCACCCCGAAGCGCGAGCCTACAGGCTGAATATGCTCAGCGAGTGACTCGGTTGAAGTTTGCGGCATCCAGCGAAAGCGATGCGATGGCCTAGGCTGCGATTGAGCGCTCCTGCCCCCCGCGACCTTCTTCAATCGCGGGCCACCAGCTCAGCAAATTTCTCCAGATCGATGTTTCCGCCTGAAACGATGCACACGATCGGCCCCTCGCCCGCTTCGCCCGTCAGCGCTGCAGCAAGAGCCAAGGCGCCCGCGCCTTCCGCCACCGTCCGCGACTTCTCCGCGATCAGGCGCATGGCGTCGCGCACCTGCTCCAGAGTGACTGTGATCGCTCCATCGACGACCGACTGCATCCGCTGCCACATGCGCTCGGTCACGCTCTTGCCGCCCGCGCCGTCCACGAAGGACGCCTCCCAGTCGGTGAACCGGCGAGGTCCGCCTTCGCGAAGCGACAGGGCGTAAGGAGCGGCCGTCTCCGGCTCGGCGCCGAAAACCTTCGCGTCCGGTCGAAGCGCCTTGATCGCGCTTCCGACGCCGGTGATCAGACCGCCGCCGCCGATTGCGGCAACGACGGCGCGGACCTCGGGCAAGTCCTCGAGGATCTCGAGACCCATCGTGCCGTGGCCGGCGATGAAATCGTGATTGTCGAACGGGTGGACGAAGGTGCCGTCGAGCCCTTCGAACTCATGGTTCTCCGCCGCCACCCACGCCTGCTCGTACGAAACCGGCACGATCTTCGCGCCAAGCGCGCGCATCCGGTCGAGCTTGGTCTGCGGCGCGGTCTCGATCGCAACCACCGTCGAGGGAATCCCGAACGCCCGCGCGGCATAAGCGACTCCCTGCCCCGCATTGCCCGCGCTGATCGTCCACACGCCTTTCGCGCGTTCCTCGTCGCTCAGGCGCGCGACGGCATTGGTCGCTCCGCGGATCTTGTAGGCGTTGGTCGGCTGCAGATTTTCGAGCTTGAGCCAGATTTCCGGAGCGTCTCGTCCTAGGTCCAGCTTTACCAGCGGCGTACGGATTACAGTGCCGGCAACGCGGCCGCGCGCCTGCTCTATGTCTTCAATCGGGATCGGCCGTACGGGTGGGATCATCTTGCGCTCGACGCGCGCAGTCATGGGCGGGCTCGAGCGGAGAAACAAGCGCAAAGGCCTCGACGCTGGAGCGCTCGACCGGCCGGTAATGGGCGAGCAGCCGGGCAAACTCCGGGTCGCGGAGGAAGAAGGGTAGGATGTCGAAGTCGCCGGCCTTGGCCGCTTCGGGCGACGGCCGAGCGACGATGATCCGCCTAGGCGGGAGGCAGCGGAAGTCCTGCACCGTCTCGCTGACCACGCGGCGGCCAAGTCGAACGAGGCGCTGGTCGGGCGAGCCAACCGCCTCGTTGCGGACGACCGCGCGCATCATCCAGAAACCGTTGTAGCGCGAAGGATAGGCAAAGCCGTGCTGGAATGTCGAAGTCCAGCCGAGCGCCGGATCGGTCCCGACAAAACCGACGCTATCGCCGGGACGGAGTCCGGACACGGCGTGCTCGACGTCCGCTGCGGTTTGATTGGGTCGCATCGCTCCCTGAGCGGAAATCCAGAACGGCAGGAAGAGCAGCGCCGGTGCGCCGAGCGCAAGAATCCGCGGCGGCCTCGCTTCGACCGTGAGCGCGGCGACAAGTGCGATGGCTGCACAGCCGACCAGCGGTACCGCCTGGTAGCTCCAGCCTTTGGCCTGGATGAAATATGCTGCCGCAAACCCGACGGCGGCGATCATGAGAGCCTCGACGAAGGGCTCGGACCGGAACGACCGAAGATGGGCCGCAAGCAAGGCCAAGGTCGCCAGTGCAACC
>DASQYQ010000121.1:0-6115 GCA_035639115.1 Sphingomicrobium sp.
CTCCGCGCCTCCGATCGTCGCGGGATCTGGCGCGTTGACGCACAGAATCGCCGAAGCTCCCTTCAGCGCGTCGCTCCGGCTGCCGACCACGGCTCCGGCTTCCTCGAAAGCGGAGTCGGCGATCGAGGCGCTTTCGCCGGCACCTTTCTCGACCGCCACGGTGGCGCCCTGGGCCGCGAATTTCTTGACGGTCTCGGGGATCGCGGCACAGCGCGTCTCGCCCGCCGCTTCCTTCAGGACCGCGATCTTCATCGATTATTTGAGGATCAGGAGAACGATGAAACCAACGATGAAGCAGGCAACCGCGCCCCGGAACATCATCTTGGTGAAGCGCGTGTAATCATGGACGTGGACAGCCATGTCCTGCGTTGGTGGGCTTTCCAGATACGATTGCTCTTCGGCCATCATTCAACCCCATTCGTAAAAAGCGATTGCCGGCGTCCATAACAAGGCAAGCGGCGCTCCCCAAGCCCCTCTGCCTCCTGCTTAAGACGCCTTTTACCGGTCCACCCGTAAGGGTGAGGCTGAAAGGCCCGAAATGCGCGAAGAACCCACACGCTCCCTGCTGCTCCTCGACGCCAATGCCGATGAGCGCCGTCTGATCTCGGCCATTGCCGCGCGCGCCGGCTGGAGCGTCGTCGGCGCAGCCGATGCCGAGCTCGCCGTCGCCTTGCTTCAGGGGCCGCACGGGCGCGAGGTCCAGGCCGCGATCCTCGGCGGCTGGGATGCGGAACATGGACCCGAGCTGATCGGCGCGCTTCGCGACCATCGCGACAACCTGCCGGTCATCGTTCTTTCGCACAGCGACACCGTGTCGATCGCAGTTGAAGCGATGCGCGCCGGGGCATCCGATTTCCTCGTGCGCCCGGTCGCACCAGAGCGGCTCCTCGAAGCACTCGCGGCCAATGCAGACCGCCGCCGTGCATCGGGCGAGCTGGCGCCAGTCTCGGAAAAGCTCGCTCCGCCGCTGGAGCTTGAACAGCTGGTGGGAGCCGCGCCGGAATTCCGTGCGGCGCTTGCCGTCGCGGCCAAGTCGGCACGCAATCGGCTTCCCCTGTTGATCCTCGGTGAGCCGGGTACGGGCAAGGAAACCATCGCTCGCGCGATCCACGCGGCTAGCCTTCGCGCTAAAGGCCCGCTCCTGACGCTCGACTGCAAGGCGATTCCGGCGAACATTATCGACAGCGAGCTCTTCGGCCATGAGAAGGGCGCCTTTCCGGGCGCGTTCTCGGCGAAGAGCGGAAAGCTCGTCCAAGCCGATGGCGGCACCCTGGTCCTCGACGAGATCGCAGCGCTTCCGTCGGAAACGCAGGAGCGGCTCGACCGCATGCTCGCGACGGGCGAGGTCCGTCCGGTCGGCCTTAACGGCAGCTATTCGGTCGATGTGCGCGTTATCGCGACCAGCAGTCGCCCCTTGCCGGATGATTTCCATGCCGGCCTTGCGGAAAGGATTGGCACCACCACGGTGCACCTGCCGCCGCTTCGAGAGCGTAGCAGCGACATCCCAGCGCTCGCGCGGCACCTATTGACGCGTGTTGCCGAGCAGCTTGAGATGAAGCCACTGTCGATCGGCAATGACGCTCTGGCTGTGTTGATGCGCTACGGCTGGCCGGGCAACGTGCGCCAGCTCACCGGAGTGCTGTTCCGCGCGGCCCTTCAGTGCGACGAGAGCTCGCTCACCGCAGACCATTTCCCGCATATCGCTGTGCAGTCTCGCTTCAGCGGCCGCCGCACAGATTTCGCGCCGACTCTCAGCAAGACCCGAAGCGAGCAGGCGATCGCGGGCGCGCCAGGTGTCGTCCTATACACCGGAGAAGGCCACCTGCGACCGCTCGAGGAAATCGAAGCGGACATCATCCGGCTCGCGATCGGCCATTACCGCGGCAGGATGAGCGAAGTGGCACGCCGGCTCGGGATCGGCCGGTCGACCCTCTATCGCAAGCTTGGCGGACTCGGGATCGACACCGCAGCCTGAGCGGATGCTTATGACGGAACAGCGCGTCTGCTAAAGCGCTGCCATGCAATCATTCACAAATGCCGTAGCGCTCGTCACGGGCGCCGCCTCCGGAATCGGCGCAGCTGTTGCGACGAGCCTCGCCAACAGCGGAGCGCGCAAACTCATCCTGATAGACCGCGACGAGGACCGTCTGCGGGATTTCGCCTTCTCTCTGCCATGCGAGCGCTCGATCCTCATCGGCGATGTCTCGGATCCGGGCCTCTGGCCGGATGCTGACCTCACGGGGCTCACGCATGCAGTCGCAAATGCGGGCATAGCCTCCGCCGGCCCAATCGCTTCCCTGGATTTCGATGAGTGGCGACGGGTTATGAACGTCAACCTCGATGGCACCTTTCTGACACTTCAGGCGGCGATGCGAGCCATTCGGTCGACGGGGAGGGGCTCCATCGTCGTCACCGCATCAGCGGCGGGCGTAAAGGCAGAGCCGGGAATCGCCGCCTATGCCGCATCGAAGGCCGGGGTGATCCAATTAGCGCGCGTCGCCGCCAAGGAAGGCGCCCAGGACGAGATTCGGGTGAACGTGATCGCTCCAGGCGGTGTCGAAACGCCGATCTGGGACGCTGTGCCGATGTTCGCCGATCGCGCCAATGAAATCGGTCGCCAAGCCGCCTTTGATGAAATGGCAGCGATGGCGGCGCCCTTGAAGCGCTACGCCAAAGCCGATGAGATCGCGGCGCAAGTCGCTTTCTTGCTTTCAGATGAGTGCAAGACGGTCACCGGCACCGTCTTCATCAGCGATGGAGGCTATACGCTCTAGGCCATCCGCGGCGTCAGCGCCTGGTCACGCATTCCGCGCCAGACACGCAGGGCCTGAACGGTCTCGAACACATCGTGCACTCGCACGATCTGTACGCCTTGCTCGACCGCCTTCAGGGCGAATGCGATGCTTCCGGCTAGGCGGCGGTCGCTAGGCGCTTCCCCCGACAGCGCGCCGATGGTCCGTTTTCGGCTAGCGCCGATCACGAGGGGCACTCCGAGCGAATGGAGCAGCGCCAAGCCGTTCATGAGTTCAAGATTGTGCGAAAGCTTCTTTCCGAAGCCGAAACCCGGATCGACGAGGATCCGTTCGCGCTTGATTCCGGCCTCTTCGGCCGCGCTGATTCGGTCCTCCAGCCACAAGAAGACCTCTACAAGAACATCGTCGTAGCGAGGATCGTCCTGCATGGTGTCCGGCGATCCCTTATGGTGCATCAGCACCACCGGGACGTTCGAGGCTGCAATCACCTCGGCCGAACGGTCGTCGTACGTCAGCGCGGAAACGTCGTTGATCATCCGAGCGCCGGCCGAGATCGCTGCCGTCATGACGTCAGCCTTGCGCGTGTCGGCGGAGACCGCCACTCCGCCCGATGCGAGCTGGGTAATGACGGGGACAATGCGCTCGATCTCGTCGCCTTCCCACACCAGCTTGGCTCCAGGGCGTGTGGACTCGCCGCCGACATCGATGATTGCTGCGCCTTCGGCCGCCATGTCGGCACCGCTCGCCGCAGCAGCCGCAGAGTCCACGAATCGTCCACCGTCGGAAAAGCTGTCGGGGGTCGCGTTGACGATTCCCATTACCTGCGGCTGGTCGAGCCGGATTGTTCGTTCGCCGAGCTGAAGCGGCGGCCGCGGCGCCGTCAGCGCCTTCCAACGGGCAGACAGCTCGTCATCGAGCCTCCCTTGGAGGTCGTTTACAGTCACCAGCTCGGAGGAAACGCGCTTGCTACCCTCGATCCGCAGCAGCTCTACCGCCGCAAACCAGTTCAGGCCGCCCGCGAGCCGGGCCACCTGGCCGTCATAACCGAAGGGCGAATCGACGAATGCTGTCGGACGTATGAGGGTGCGGGTCATTGCGTCATGCGCATAGTGCGGCTGCGCTCAAGCGTCACTCCGTCCACGTGGGGCCCACAAGTTCCAAGTCTTTGGGCGAGCGGTAGGATCGCCGCGGTCGTCCTCACCCTGATTCGGCGGTGGTGATCGAGGAAGTATGGAAGGAACCACTCCTGGGTTGTAAACCATCGCGAACGCGAGGATCCCACACTCTCGTCGCCCAGCGGATGTTCATGGCCCGCCTTAGGCGAGCGATGCGATATGCCGCTGCCTGAGGTCGTCGAGTGGCTTCAGTGACCCTTCGTCTTCGACATACCAGAACGTCCAGCCGTTGCAGGAGGGCGCGCTCTGGAGAGCCGCGCCGACCTTGTGGATCGACCCGGCATGCGGAGCCGAGGAGATCGAGCCGTCCGCGCGAACCGTTGCCGTCCAGCGCCGCTTTGCGTCGGTGAGCGTCGTCCCAGCCGGCACAAGCCCACTTTCGACGAGCAAGCCAAAGGCGACGCGCGGCTGCTGACGCTTGTCGAGCACTGTGCGCATTGCGCTTTCATCGAGCGGAAGTGTGGAATCGATCCGCTCACGAGCGACCTTCACATAGGCGCTCTCGCGCTCGATCCCGATCCAGCGCCGCCCCAGCCGCCGCGCCACGGCACCGGTCGTCCCAGTGCCGAAGAAGGGGTCGAGCACCACATCGCCCGGCTTGGTGCACGCGAGCAGGATTCGATAGAGCAACGCCTCAGGCTTCTGCGTCGGATGCGCTTTGGCGCCGTCCTCGGCCTTCACTCGCTCACCGCCGGCGCAAATCGGCATGATCCAATCAGATCTCATCTGAAGATCGTCGTTCAACGCTTTCATTACACGATAATTAAAGGTGTAGCGCGCCTTCTCATCCTTGGCGCACCAAATGAGCGTTTCGTGCGCGTTGGTGAAGCGCGTACCCCGGAAGTTCGGCATTGGATTGGTCTTGCGCCAGACGATGTCGTTGAGGATCCAGAAGCCCTCATCCTGGAGCAGTGATCCGACCCGGTAGATGTTGTGATAGCTGCCGATCACCCAGATCGTGCCGTCGTCCTTGAGGATCCGCCGCGCCTGCTCGAGCCACTCGCGGGTGAAGTTGTCGTAAGCCGAGAGACTTTCGAACTTGTCCCATTCGTCGTCGACCGCATCCACCCGGCCGCCCTCCGGGCGGAAAAGGTCGCCGCCAAGCTGCAGATTGTAGGGCGGATCGGCGAAGATCATGTCGACCGACTTGTCGGGCAGCCGTGCCATCTCGGCTATGCAATCGCCTTGCAGGATGACATTGAACGGAAGGATTTTCGGTGAAGTCGCGTTGGGCGCCAGAGTGCCGTGCCGTTCCGCAATACGCGCGACGAGATTCATATAAATGCCCTGCCCCCGTTGAGCCTGCAAAGGTGAGTCAGGCCGGAGTCGCGGTCAAGCGAACAAGGGTTAACGGCTGTGTCGCGAAGAGCTACACTTAGAAGGTGGGGCGCGGCTCTTCCACAAGATGTTGAGTCTCGACTATCTCGACAGACTCAACCTCTGGTGGGTGTGACTCAAAGGACTCGGCCGGGGCGATTTCTTCGAAAACCAGCTCTGTCTGTTGCAGCCCGTCGATCGCAGCGCGCACGCGGGGAAAGCTGCGGCGGTGTAGTGGGGTGGGCCCGAGCGCGTGCAATGCGCGCCAATGCTCGGGCGTGCCGTAGCCGCGATTCTTGTCCCAGCCATAGCCTGGATATTCGAGCGCATAGTCGGCCATGATCCGGTCGCGGGTGACCTTCGCGATGATCGAAGCGGCCGCGATAGACCGGCACTTCGCATCGCCGTCGACGATCGCCTTGGACGGCCGCTGCCACTTCGGGCAGGCATTGCCGTCGACCAATACCCATGCCGGCTCCAGGCCCATCGCTTCGACCGCCCGGGTCATGGCCAGCATCCGCGCCCAGTAGATGTTGATCTGGTCGATCTCCTCGACCGTCACCACGCCCACGCCCCATGCGACTGCTGACTTCATCAGGCGGCCATAGAGCGCCTCACGCCGCTCAAGGGGCAAGTTCTTGGAATCGTCGATCCCGCGCGGGAATTTCTCGCGATCTAGGACGCAGGCGGCCGCGACGACCGGACCCGCGAGCGGCGCGCATCCTGCCTCATCCACGCCGGCGAGCGGCTGGGGGAAATCGAGCTCGAGCTTGAAGGAACAACGCCGCGGCATCGAGTCGCTTACTTGAACCTCGCTCCGCCAGCGGTCCAGACGCGGATCCGACAGAAGCTGTGGAAAAGTCTAAGTTT
>DASQYQ010000122.1:0-4276 GCA_035639115.1 Sphingomicrobium sp.
CGATGATCTTCGCGCTGATCGGCTCGCTGATCGTCACTCTGACGCTGTTGCCGGTGCTTTGCTCATGGCTCATGCGGAAGGGCGTCCGCGAGCGGCGCAACGCGATCTTCGAGCGAATCAAGTCGTCCTACACGCGCGGTCTCGACCGAAGCCTCGCCCGGCCGCGCGGAACGATTGCAGTTTCCGCGCTCCTGCTGCTGGCATCGTTCCTCCTGTCGGCCGATGTCGGCGCCGAGTTCATGCCGCACCTGGACGAGGGAGCTTTGTGGGTGCGCGCGACCATGCCCTACACGATCTCGTTCGATGAATCGGCCAAGATCGTGCCTCAGATCCGGTCGATCATCGCCTCTTTCCCCGAGGTCACGGTGGTGGGATCCGAACATGGGCGGCCCGACGACGGGACCGACGCGACCGGCTTCTTCAACGCCGAATTCTTCGTTGGTCTGAAGCCTTATTCAAAGTGGACCGGGCCGATCCGGTCCAAGCCGCAGCTGATCGAAGCGATCAACAACAAGCTGCAGTCTTTCCCGGGGATCACCTTCAACTACACGCAGCCCGCCGAGGACGCGGTCGACGAGGCCGAAACGGGCCTCAAGAGCGCGCTTGCGGTGAAGGTGTTTGGATCCGACCTCAACGTGCTCGAGCAGAAGGGAAAGGCGATCAAGGCCGTCCTCGAGCATGTGCGCGGAATCAAGGACGTGACACTGGTCCAGGAGCTCGGGCAGCCGAGCCTGTCGATCGAGATCGATCGGTCGAAGATAGCCCGCTACGGAATCAACGTCGACGACGTCAACGCGCTGATCCAGACCGCGATTGGCGGCGATGTCGCCACGCAGGTGGTTCAACAGGAGAAGGAGTTCGACCTACTCGTTCGTCTCCAGGGCCAATATCGCGACAACCCCGTCGCCATCGGCAACATCCTCGTCTCGACTCCGGACGGGCAGCACATCCCGCTGAAGGAGCTCGCCACCATCAGCATCGGCAATGGCGCGTCGTTCATCTACCGCGAGAACAACAGCCGCTTCATCGGCGTGCAGTTCTCGGTCGAGGGGCGCGATCTCGCAGGCGCGGTTCAGGATGCGATGGCCGCGGTCTCGCGCAAGGTGCAGCTGCCGCAGGGCTACCGGGCCGACTGGGGCGGCGAATATAGCGAGTATACGGCGTCGCGGGCGCAGCTGATGGCGATCGTTCCGATCACCCTGGGGCTGATCTTCCTGCTGCTTTTCTTCCTCTACCGTAACTTCAAATTCCCGGCGATTGCACTGATCGGAGTCTTGATGTCGGCGCCGGTCGGCGGGATCCTCGCCCTTTGGCTGACCGGTAATTCCTTCTCGGTCTCCTCCGGGATCGGGTTCCTCGCCCTGTTCGGAGTCTCGGTGCAGACGGCGCTCGTCTACATCTCTTACGTGAACGAGCTTCGGCTGGGCGGAATGCCGCTGGGGCAAGCGATCCGCGAAAGCGCCATCCTTCGGCTGCGGCCGATCATGATGACCGCGTTGGTGGCTGCCCTCGGACTGCTTCCGGCAGCGCTTGCAACGGGCGTCGGAACGGACACTCAGAGGCCATTTGCAGTTGTCATCGTCGGCGGGCTCGTCACCTGCCTCATGATCATCGTCTTCCTGATGCCGGCGCTCTACACCTTGGTTGCGCGCGAGGGCGACCGGCTCGAAGTTTAATGTTCGCTGGTCGAACGTCGGTTTGAACTTTGCCGCGCCGCTCGGCTAGGGCGGTGGAATGTCGGGCCATTCCCATTCACATCACCACCCAACCGACTTCTCCCGTGCCTTCGCGCTCGGAATCCTTCTCAACGTCGCGATCGTCCTCCTGGAACTCGTGGGCGGAATCCTGTCGGGATCGATGGCCCTCATCGCCGATGCCGGGCACAATCTCTCCGACGGCCTGGGCCTGGTGGTTGGCTGGGCGGGCGCGGTCATGGCGAAGAAGTCGCCGTCGAGCCGGTTCACCTACGGCCTCAAGAAGGCCTCGATCCTAGCCGCCCTCATCAACGCGCTGATCCTACTGATCGCGGTTGGAGCGATCGCTTCGGAATCGATCCACCGGCTGATCATGTCGTCACGAACGGACCCGCGCATGATGATGTGGGTCGGTGCCGCCGCGATCGTGATGAACGGGGCGACGGCGCTGCTGTTCGCGCGTGGACGCGCACGCGACATCAATGTCCGCGCCGCGTTCCAGCACATGGCCGCCGACGCAGCCATCTCGGCCGGCGTGGTCGTCGCCGGAGCGCTGATCCTGTGGACCGGCAAGCAGTGGATCGATCCCGCGGTCAGCATCCTCGTTTCACTGGTGATCCTGTGGGGAAGCGTCGGCTTGCTGAAGGAAGCCCTCGGAATGTCGCTGATGGGCGTTCCGGCTGGGATCGAGCTTGAGGAAGTGCTCAACGCGCTTGCCCGGCTCGATGGAGTCGAGACGGTTCACGACCTTCACGTCTGGCCGCTGAGTACCACCGAGACGGCACTGACTGCGCACCTCGTCGCTCCGAACATCCACTCCACGGACGATCTTCTGAATGCCGCTCGAAGAATGCTCCACGATCGGTTCGAGATCGAGCATTGCACGCTTCAGGTCGAACGAATTCACCTCGAAGACACGGACTGCTGACCAATGAACGTGACTCATCTCGAATGCTCGCTGACCGGCGAGCGGTACGAAGCTGGGCGACCGCACAATCTCAGCGGGGCGGGCAAGCCGCTCCTGGTCCGCTACGATCTCGAGGGTGCCAAAGCGACGATGACTCGCGAGAGCCTCGCCGGGCGCGAGCCCGGCATGTGGAAGTGGCGCGAGCTGCTTCCGTTCGACGGGGAACCGGTCAGCTTGGGCGAGCCGGAGACTCCGATCGTTGCCCTTCCGAACATCGCTGCGCGCGAAGGGGCGGCCGATCTCCTGGTGAAGGACGAAGGGAGGCTCCCGACGGGATCGTTCAAGGCGCGGGGCCTCGCAATGGCGGTGACCATGGCGAAGCAGTTCGGAATCGAACGGGTAGCGATGCCGACCAACGGCAATGCCGGCGCGGCGCTCGCAGCTTATGGAGCTCGGGCAGGGATCGAGACCGTCGTCATTTGTCCCGCCGAGACTCCTGAGATCAACGTCACCGAGACTGCCGCTTATGGCGCGCGCGTCTACGTTGCGGACGGGCAGATCGACGAATGCGGAGCGCTGGTCGGGAAGGGCGCGGCCGAGGGGCGGTGGTTCGACTTCTCTACCCTTAAGGAGCCGTATCGGATCGAGGGCAAGAAGACGATGGGCTTCGAGCTCGCCGAGCAGCTCGGATGGGAGTTGCCCGATGCGATCTTCTATCCGACCGGCGGTGGGACGGGGCTGATCGGGATGTGGAAGGGCTTCGACGAGCTCGAAGCGATCGGCCTCATCGGGCCGAGGCGGCCGCGCATGTACGCGGTCCAGGCCGAAGGCTGCGCGCCGATGGTTCGAGCATTCGACAATGGTGACGAGTTCGCAGAGCGGTGGGAAAATGCGGCGACGGTCGCGACCGGGATTCGGGTGCCGAAGGCGGTCGGCGATTTCCTGATCCTTCGCTCGGTGCGCGAGAGCGGCGGAGCAGCGATCGCAGTTCCGGAGCAGGCGATTGTTGAGGCGGTGGACGACGCCGCGAAGGAAGATGGCTTCCTGCTTTGCCCGGAAGGCGGCGCGGTGCTTGCCGGGTGGCGCAAGGCGCTTCAGCAGGGAATGGTCAGCCGCGACGAACGCGTGCTTCTGTTCAATTGCGCGAACGGCAACAAATATCCGCTTGCGGATCGATCGAAGCGTCTGAAGCTGGGAGAGGCGAGGCCCGAAGCTCTCTAGCCTACATACGAGTAGCCCCGGCAGGTTTGACCCTGCCGGGGCACCATGCTGAGTTTGTCTTTCGACTCCCTAAGCACGAAACAACCATAGCCGATTCGGCTGTTCGCGCCAGTCAAAAAATGTCGGGTCGATGACAAATCTGTGGGCGGAATCGTGGACGACTCGGTGGGCAAGTCCAGCGACTCGCGGCGGCCGGCCAAAAAAGAGCCCCGACAGGCTCGGGCCTGACGGGGCTCTTCCATGCTTCCTCCGGTGATTCACGCCATCAAACGGAGCCGATTCACGGGCGTTTCAGCCCGGATTCCGCTCCGGAGACACGAATCGGTGGACCCGAAGCACGGGGATAGAACCCAAATGCACCAGGATGGTTCCTGACCCATGGCAAAGAAGCGTCGCCTCAGGATCGCGAGCTACAACATCAACGGCATCAACGGCCGGCTGGCCATCCTGACTC
>DASQYQ010000123.1:0-3507 GCA_035639115.1 Sphingomicrobium sp.
GGAATTGCTCCGGATTCGGCGCCCGCCACTCGGTTATGAGGGACAAGGCTTCAGTTCGTGATGAACTCATAAGCATCCCCTTCGCCGCGACGCGCATCGATCCCTTTCGCTCGAAGCGCCTCGATATGTGGCTGAAGTCTCGCGTTGAACTCGGTTTCGTCGCGCGCCCCTTTCGGCCGCCACGCAATTTCGGCCAGCGCCAGCATGCGCGGGAAGGTCATGAATTCGAGGTAGCGCTCACTCGCGATGAACTCGGTCCAGACGCAGCCCTCGATGCCTTTGACCTCAGCCGATTCTTCGGGCGTGAATCCGTCGGGGATCGGTTCCCATGCGAGCATCTTGGAGATCGATTGCGGGCCACCCTTGTTCCCTTCCCATGGAGCGCCTGGTTCGCCGGGACCCTGGTGATAGTCGAAATAGAGCTCGTCCGCGGGAGAGATGACCAGTTCGTGGCCTTCTCGAGCGGCCGTCTTCAGAACGTCGGGCCTGTCCCTCCGCCACCACTGGATGATCACGCTCCTGGGCGCGTCAGCATCCACCTGCTCGTCCCACGCCATCGGCCGCTTGCCGAGGCTCTCGATGATCCCGACGACCTTGCGCCCGAAATAGGCCTGGATGTCCTGGTTCGTCTTCAGGCCTTGCTCGGCCTTCAGCCGGTCGACGTCGGCCATGCCTTTCCACATCTCGTCGCCGACTTCGTCGCCGGCGAAGTCGATGTAGGGAGCGGGGAAGAGGCGGGCGACCTCAGTCAGGACCCTGCGGATGAAGTCGTAGGTCTTCGGGTTCGCCGGATCGAACGCGCTCCCGCCCGGATTGAAATATTCCGGATATGATCGGGCCGCGGCTCCGGCATGGCCAGGCATCTCGATCTCGGGCACGACCATGATGTGCCGATCGGCAGCATATTGGACGATCTCTTCTATGTCGGCCGTCGTGAAATATTGCGGCTTCCCATCGACCACGGATCCAACCTCGGTCAGCTTCGGATAGCCCGGGATTTCCAGCCGCCAGCCTTCATAGTCGGTGAGGTGGAGCTTCAGGCGGTTGAGCTTGTAGGCGGCCATCTCGTCGATGATCTTGAGCAGAGTCTCCTTGCCGAAGAAGTGCCGCCCTTCGTCGACCAGTAGCCCGCGCCATTGGAAGCGCGGCTTGTCGTTGATGTCGACCGCCGGGATCGTTCGGGACGCCGGGGACCCGGTGACGAGCTGGCGAAGCGTTTGCACGCCATAGAAGAGGCCGCGCGGATCGGAGGCTTCGATCAACACTTCATTTCCGGCGGCTCGAAGGTGATAGGCTTCAGGGTCCCTGATCCTGCTTGCCGGAACGAGCGCAAGCCGGACTCGGCCGGCGCCACGACCTTTTGACTTGAGCCCCAATTCTCGAGCCGCATAGGATGCGGTCGGAGCGGCCTTGCCTCGTCCTTCGACGATAGTGTCCGCGCCGACCGGGACCGACCCGTCACCCCAGCTGATTGCCAGTGGCAGTGGGATCAGGGGCGGGTGCGCAAATGCGATGCCGGCGGGCGAGAACAGCGCCAGGAAGATTGAAAGGCGTCGCAGAAACGGCACTAAGGGACTCCAAATGGAAGCACTCCGGATGAAAGCGCTTCCATTACTCTTGTTAGGGGTCGGCTTAAGCTGCTGGCAAGCCGATCGTTGCGAATAGCTCCAACCATTGCCAACTTGCGCGCGCGATGAAGCGCAACTCGACCATCGACGATGTAGCCAAGGCCGCAGGAGTCGCGCGCGTGACGGTGTCGCGGGTGCTGAACAACGGAGCGAACGTTCGGCCCGAAACGAGGGACCGGGTTCGCCGCGCCGTCGAGGAGCTCGGCTATTCGGTGAACCAGCAGGCGCGGGCTCTCGCGAGCGGGATGGCGCGGCAGATCATGCTGATCCATGCGCACAGCCCGGAGCTCGAGCCGAACAGCTATTACAATGCCGGACTCGAGCTCGGCGCGCTTCGCGGATGTTCTTCGCTCGGCTTCGACTTCGTGACTCGCGCCGTCGATCCGCACGATCCGAACCGGGTCCGGCATCTCGCTTCGATCCTCGAACGCGAACGGCCCACCGGGCTGATCCTTTCACCACCGCTTTCCGACGATCTCGAGTTCATGGATGCGGCACATGGCGCCGGAGTCCAGGTGGTTGCGATCTCGCCGGGAGACCGGGCCCGCGCTGCCGTTCTCTCCGTGGGGATCGACGAGCGCGCCGGCGGGCGAGCGATCGGCAAGCATCTAGCCTCGCTCGGGCACCGCCGCTTCGGGTTCATCAAGGGACCGGCGGAGCACCAAGCAGCGGCGCTCAGGTACGACGGCTTCGTCGAGGCGCTCAGGGATGCGGGGATCGGCGAGGAGCCCTGGACAGGGGAGGGCGATTTTACGTTTCGGTCGGGCGTCGAGGCAGCGGAGCAACTGCTTCGCGAAGGCGAGGCTGTGACCGCCCTCGCTTGCGCCAATGACGACATGGCCGCCGGTGCAATGCTTGCGCTCCATCGCGCCCGGCTGGAAATTCCCGCGGCAATTTCCGTGGCCGGGTTCGACGACACTCCAATGTCGGAAGTGGTCTGGCCGCCGCTGACGACGATCAGGCAGCCCATCAAGGACCTTGCTGAGCGTGCGGTTCACCTCCTGGTGGAGAGCTCCCAGAATGGCGACGCCCGATATGATGCGTTGCCTTTTGAACTCATCGTTCGGGAATCGACATCAGCCCCTATCACAGGTGCTTGACACCGCTCGGGCTTTGCATCACGCAAATGGAAGCGCTTCCATAGAGGGTGGATGCGCGGCTTGTCGCGCGTAGCCGGGCAAGTCGGGAGAGGGGAGAGAAATTGGTGCCGAATCGCTCATCGCGCGCACGCCGCGCGTTGCTTCTTGCAGGTGGATGTTGTTCGTCGCTGATCATGCTGCCGTCCGCAGCATTCGCGCAAGCGACTCCGGACCAGACGACTCCGGATCAGCAACAGGCGCCCAAGCAGAAGCAGCAGACGGTCACTCCGGGCGAGCCCAAGACGACGAAGCCGCAAGAAGGCGCGATCGTCATCACCGGCATTCGCCGGAGCTTGCAAGACTCGATCCAGATCAAGCGCAATTCGGCGAGCGTCGTTGAAGCGGTCTCGGCCGAGGAAATCGGCAAGCTTCCCGACGTCTCGATCGCCGAATCGATCGCGCGTTTGCCTGGCATAGCCGCACAGCGCGTTGCAGGTCGCGCCGAGATCGTCTCGATCCGCGGCTTCTCGCCTGATTTCACGACCGTTCTCCTAAACGGCCGTCAGCAGGCCAGTTCGGGCTACAACCGGGCTGTCGAGTTCGACCAATATCCATCGGAACTCATGGGCTCCGTCGTGGTCTATAAGAGCCCTGATGCCGACATCTCGGGCATGGGGCTCGCCGGTACCGTCGACCTCAGGACCATCCGTCCGCTGGACTATGGCAAGCGCGCGATTGCGATGAACATTCGCGGCCAGCTGGACGAAGGCGGCGGCCGCAATTCGGACTTCTCCAAATAT
>DASQYQ010000124.1:0-6046 GCA_035639115.1 Sphingomicrobium sp.
CACCCCGAGAATTACAAGATCACCCGCCCGAGCTTCTACGCGGAGCTGATCTGGAACAGCCGAACGGCGCGCGCCAAGCAGACCGGCAAGAGCGTCGACTGGGTCGTGCTGAGGAACCGCCTCCAGCATATCGAATCGCATAATTTGAAGCGCGTCGGCGCCGCACTCGACGAGCTCGCGCGCCGGGTCGGCTTCCGAGTCATCCCGGGCCTCGGCGAACGCGTGATCTATCGCGAGCTGTTCCCGAAGGGCCTGACCTTGCTCGACCTCCCGCATCTCGGCGAGGTCGGAATCGCGCACATCACCGCACGGCAGGAGCTTCGCGAGATGATCGCTGGCCTCGGCATCCCGGGACAGGAAGAGCAGAAGCTCGCCGCCAACGGCTGAAATCCTCCTGTGGCTGCAGGAGCTTAGACTTTTCGCTTCTTGGGCTGGACCCCTGCCTCCGGGCGGGTAGAAGCGCCGCCATATGGCACATCAGTTTAGCCCCACCATCCTCCGTGAGTATGACATTCGCGGAATCGTCGGCGACACTCTGACCGAAGAAGACGCCTACGCGCTCGGTCGCTCATACGCCGCTCTCGCAAAGGGCGAAGGCGCGAAGAGCATTGCCGTCGGCCGCGACGGCCGGACCCACAGCGGGATGCTCGAAGCGGCGCTCATCCGCGGTCTGACCGAGGGCGGCATCGACGTTGTGCAGACCGGCATGGGCCCGTCGCCGATGCTCTATTTCGCAACTCATTATCTGAACGTCGACGGGGGCATGCAGGTAACCGGCAGCCACAACCCCGCCGACTACAACGGCTTCAAGATGCTGCTCAAAGGCCGGTCCGTCTTCGGCGAGGAAATCCAGGCGCTCGGCCGGCGCTCGGCGCTGGGTGAATGGACGAGCGGCAATGGGACCGTCGAAGAGGTCGACATCCGCGGAGCCTATGTCGACCGGCTGCTCGAGGGCTTTTCAGGCAATGCGTTTCGAATCGGCTGGGACTCGGGGAACGGCGCCGCGGGGCCGATCCTCGACATGATGGTCGAACGCCTGCCGGGCCACCAGCATGTGATCTTCAGCAAGGTCGACGGAACATTCCCCAATCATCACCCCGACCCAACCGTCGAGAAGAACCTCGCCGACCTGAAGGCGTTGGTCGCGCGCGAGCAGCTCGACTTCGGGATCGCGTTCGACGGCGACGGCGACCGGATCGGTGCGGTCGACGGCAAGGGACGGGTGATCTGGGGGGACCAGCTGCTGATGATCCTTGCGAAACCCGTCCTCGACGAGCAGCCCGGCGCTACGATCATCGCCGACGTCAAGGCGAGCCAGGTCCTCTTCGACCGCGTTGCCGAGCTCGGCGGCAAGCCGCTGATGTGGAAGACCGGCCACAGCCTCATCAAGTCGAAGATGAGGGAGACCGGGGCGCCGCTCGCCGGCGAAATGAGCGGCCACATCTTCTTTAGGCACCGCTGGTACGGATTCGACGACGCGCTCTACGCGGCTGTCCGGCTGATCGAGGCGGTATCCCGCTCGGGACTGAGCCTCACGGAGCTGATGGACGCAATGCCAAAGACGACGGCGACTCCGGAAATGCGGTTCCAGGTCGACGAGGCCCGCAAGTTCGCGATTGTGGACGAGGTCCGCGAGCGCCTGTCGGCCGATCGCGCCAGGGTCGATTCGACGGACGGTGTTCGGGTCACCACCGAGGACGGCTGGTGGCTGTTGCGGGCGTCGAATACCCAGGACGTCCTGGTCGGCCGCGCCGAGGCGAGCGATGAAGCAGGGCTCGACCGCCTGGTCGCCCAGATTGATTCCCAGCTGGCAAAGTCAGGGGTCAAGCGCACCGAAGCGGCGCACTGACAGCTCAGGTCGAAAGGACGACCACGAGCTCGGGATGACTCGAAAGTCCCGCGCCGCCCTTGATCGGCTCGGGAGAGACGTCGATTCGGGAGGAAGGGACGTTCTTCTGGAGCAGCGCCGCTCGGAGCCGCTCGGCGCGTCGCTGCGCGAGATTGGCATTCTGGGTCGACGTCGAGACGAGGATCCGGGCCTCCACCGAATCGACCTGCTTGATCATGTCGGAAAACATCACGACCCTCTTTTCGCCCTCGCCGCTTAGAGTGTCGGAGTTTGGCTCGAACACCGCGTCGGAGACTTCGAACGCTCGCGAGCTCTTCGAGCCCGCATGAAGCCAACGGGCAATCTTGTTGCCGGTAGATCCGTGCTTCAGCAGGATCGTGTGCCGGCCGAGCTGCATGATCTCGTCCTGGCTTTGGGGCGTCGGCGCCGCAACAAGCGAGTCCGGTGTGACCGCAACAATGGCGGTTCTAACGATCAAGACGAGGATGAGCGCAACGACGAGAAGAAGCCCGATGAGCGCCCCTTTTGCTTTTCGATCGAGCCTGCCCGCGGTTGCCATTGCGCTTTAGTGCGCCGGATCCGCTCGCCCGCCCATCGGGGCTTTTCCTGATTCGGTGACGTCGGGGCGCGGTTGCTGTATGGACGACTCATGCTGGACCAGATGTCCGGATGTCGGAACGAGCACGAACGCCTCCAACGCATGTTCGAGCGGGCGCCGGGCTTCATGGCCCTCCTCGAAGGGCCCGAACATAATATCGTGCTGGCCAACAAGGCGTTCGCGGAATTTGTCGGAAAACAGATAGTGATCGGCGACACCTTGGCCGAGGCGCTACCCGAATTCACGACTCAAGGCGTCGACGAAATCCTCGACGGTGTCGCGCGATCCGGCCAGGCGTTCGTTGGAAAGGGCATGGCTCTTTCGGTAACGAGGCCCGACGGATCGAGCGAGGAAGCACTCGTCGACCTCGTCTTCCAGCCACTTCCCCCTCTCGACGGCCAGCCCGCGACAATCTTCGCCCAGGGCAACAATGTCACCGAGGACAAAAGGACGGAGGCGATCCGGAACGCGCATAACAAGGTGCTCGAGCTAGCTATCGGCGACGCACCGCTGGAGACGACGCTGACCGAGTTGCTGCGCATCGTCGAATCCACGTCCCAAACGGGCGTGCTCGGCTCGATCTTGCTGCTCGATCCGGACGGGAAGCACGTGCACATCGGCGCTGCGCCGAGCCTGCCCCCGGCCTATAACGCAGCCATCGACGGATTGGAGATCGGTCCGTGCGCCGGCTCTTGCGGCACCGCCGCCTACCTCGGCGCGGCCGTATTTGTCTCGGATATCGCCAAGGACCCACTTTGGGCTGATTACCGGGAAGTCGCTCTTCCAAACGGGCTGCGCGCCTGCTGGTCGATCCCGATCCTGACGCGCGGCCGCAAGGTGCTGGGCACGTTCGCAATGTATCACCGCGAGCCGCGCGAGCCGACCGTCCGAGACTTGTTGCTGGTGGACCTCATCACGCAGACCGCCGCGCTGGTCATCGACCGCGAGCAGGCAAAGATGGCGCTCCTCAACATCGCCAAGATGATCGACAATCCGCGGGACTTTCAGTCGTCCTCGTCCTCGTAGCCGACCAGGTTCAGCTCGCAGGCCTTGATCTGGTGGGTCATGCACCAGTGCTTGAGCGCTTCCTCGCGGCCGTGCGTAATCCACACTTCTGTAGGCTCCAGCTCGCGGATGGTCATGGTCAGCTCGTCCCAGTCGGCATGGTCCGATATGACGAGCGGCAGCTCGACATTGCGCTGGCGCGCTCGCTGCCGGATCCGCATCCATCCTGAGGCCATCGCCGTCACCGGGTCGGGCAAACGCCGCGACCATCGATCGTTGAGCGCCCCCGGAGGCGCGATCACGATGTGGCCCGCCATCTCCTGTCTGGTTGCGCCGCCTGCGTGGCGAAGCTCGCCAAGGTTCACGCCGAAGCTCTCGTAGAGCTGGTTCAACCGCTCGATCGCGCCGTGGAAATAGATCGGATCGCAATGCCCTCGCTCTCGCAACTCGCAGATGATCCGCTGCGCCTTCCCGAGTGCATAGGCGCCGACCAATATGCAGCGGCTTGGGTCGGAGTGGAGGCGATGGAGCAACCGGTCGATCTCGCTCCCCGTCTCCGGGTGGCGGAAAACGGGAAGACCAAATGTCGCTTCCGTGATGAACACATCGCACGGCACCGGCACGAAGCAGGCGCAGGTCGGGTCTGGACGACGCTTGTAGTCGCCGGAGACGACGATCCGCTCGCCCTCATGCTCCATCACGATCTGCGCCGAGCCGAGCACATGGCCTGCCGGGACATAGCGAACGTCGACATCGCCGATCCGGAGGCTTTCGTCATACATGATTGGCTGGCCGTTCTGCGGCCCGTAGCGCACTTCCATGATGGCCAGAGTCTCGGGCGTTGCGAGCACCGCGCCATGCCCGCCGCGCGCATGGTCGCCGTGGCCGTGCGTTATCCACGCTCGGCCCTTGGGCAGAGACGGATCGATCCACGCCTCTGCGGGACGAACATAGATCCCCTCCGGGTGGGACTCGATCCAGGAACCCAATCGCGCCATTCGAGCTATATAGGGTGAAAGACCCGGGAGTTCCCTGAACCCGGGCGGGAGGAATGAATGGGACATGCCGAAGCCTGGATCATGGACATCATCGCTCCTGCGATCCTTCTAATCGTTCTGATCTGGCTCGTTCTGCGAACGCGCTCGAACCGTAAAGATAACCGCACCGAAGCCGGGACTCGCGACCTCTATCGCGAGGAAGAGACCCGCCGGCGCGAGGGGACCGACGACCTCTGACCGACCTCCCGCCAGTCGTTCACAGCTGGTTCGATTCCAAGGGCTGGGCGCCGCGCCGGCACCAGCTCGAAATGCTGGAGCTCGCGAGGCGGGGGAGAAGCGCATTGCTGGTTGCGGCGACTGGCGCGGGCAAGACGCTGGCGGGGTTCCTGCCGACGATCTGCGAACTTGCGGAGAAGCCGGCGGAAGGGCTGCACACGCTCTACGTTTCGCCGCTCAAGGCGCTTGCGGTCGACGTCCAGCGCAACCTCATCGGCCCGATTGAGGAGATGGGGCTGCCGATTCGCGTCGAGACTCGAACCGGAGACACGCCGTCCGATCGAAAGGCACGGCAGCGCCTTAAGCCGCCGCAGGTCCTTCTGACGACACCCGAGTCATTGAGCCTACTGCTGAGCTATCCGGACTCGGTTCAGATGTTTGAGGGCCTTCGAACCTTTGTCGTCGACGAGCTCCATGGTTTCGCGAAGGAGAAGCGCGGCGACCTTCTCTCGCTTTCGATGTCGCGGCTCCAGAAGCTTGCGCCGGAAATGCGGCGCGTCGGCCTGTCGGCAACGATCAGCGATCCTGACGCCTATCGCTCATGGCTGGCGCCGGACTCGGACATGGCTCTCGTCGACCCGGTTCTCGGCGATCCCGGCGCCGAGCCCGACCTTTCGATCCTCATTCCCGAGAACAAGATTCCGTGGGGAGGACACTCCGGCTATCATGCGATCGCCGACGTCATGCGGCTCATCGAGCAGCACAAGACGACCCTTGTCTTCAGCAACACGCGCGGCCTCGCCGAACTGATCTTCCAAAAGCTGTGGGATGAGAACGAGCAGGGGCTTCCAATCGGAATCCACCATGGCAGCCTGTCGATCGAGGCTCGGCGCAAGGTCGAAGCGGCGATGGCGGCGGGAAAGCTGCGCGGCCTGGTTGCAACCGCAAGCCTCGACCTCGGGATTGACTGGGGCGACGTCGACCTCGTCATCCAGATGGGCGCCCCGAAAGGAAGCTCGCGCCTTTTGCAACGTATCGGTCGCTCGAACCACCGGCTCGACGAGCCGAGCAAGGGGATTATCGTGCCGGGCAACCGCTTCGAATATCTCGAAGCGCGTGCAGCGCTGGACGCGATCGACGACGGCGAGCTCGACCCCGAGGTGTTTCGCCCCGGCGCGCTTGACGTGCTCGCCCAGCACATCCTCGCAATGGCTGTCGCAGCGCCATTCCAGCAAGAGGAGTTGCTCGCCGAGATCCGCTCCGCCGCGCCTTATGCCGGGCTGAAGGAAGAGACCTTCGAGGAGATCCTGAACTTCATCGCAACCGGCGGCTACGCGCTGAAAGCCTATGACCGCTTCCGACGGCTGGTTCCGGAAGCCG
>DASQYQ010000125.1:0-2752 GCA_035639115.1 Sphingomicrobium sp.
GAGGCGTCGGCACCCAGCTCGTCCTGCGCAGCATTGACTGCGGCGCTCGCTTCAGCTGGCTTGAAACCGAGGTTGGCGAGGGCGGAAAGCGCGTCGGCTGCAGCGCCGGCGCGAGGAGTGGGAGCGGCTCCGCCGAGGCCGCTCACTGCGAGCTTGCCCTGGAGCTCATTGGCGATCCGCGCGGCGAGCTTTGGACCGACTCCATTGGCGCGCCCGATCATCGCCTTGTCGTCCTGGGCGACTGCACGCGCCAGCTCGTCGGGCGAGAGTACTGAAAGAATGGCGAGCGCGAGGCGCCCTCCGACGCCCTGGATCGAGGTGAGCGCTCGGAATGAATCGCGCTCCGCGGATGACCCGAAGCCGAACAGAGTCCACGCGTCCTCGCGAACCTGAAGCTCGGTCGGGATTACGACTTCGCTCCCGATCGGACCGAGGGCGCTTAGAGTCTTGCCGCTGAGATGGACGAGATAACCGACGCCCGCGACGTCGATTACTGCCGTATCGGCGCTGGTTTCTGCAAGAATGCCGGAGAGGCGAGCGATCATTGCCGGTGGCTTAAGCGATGCGCCGCGCAGTCGCCAGATGATGCGCGTGAGTGATTGCTACTGCGAGCGCGTCGGCGGCGTCTGGCCCGGCGATCTTCACTCCCGGAAGCAGCCGCGAGACCATTGCATGAACCTGCATTTTCTCGGCGTTGCCATTGCCGACGACAGCCTTCTTGACCAGCCGCGCGGCATATTCGCCGACCTCGATTCGCGCGCGGGCGGCACACATCAGCACGACGCCGCGCGCCTGCCCCAGTTTAAGTGTCGACTGCGGGTTCTTGTTGATGAACACCTCTTCGGCGGCGGCCGCGTCGGGGCGCTGTTCCGAGATCAGCCGCTCGAGCTGATCGGCAAGCGTCGCGAGGCGCTGGGGAAGCGGCGCCCCGGTATCGGTCTTGATCTGGCCGTTGGCGATATGCGCGAGGCGATTGCCATCAGCTTCGATCAGGCCCCAGCCGGTCGTGCCGAGGCCGGGATCGAGGCCGAGAACCCTCAGGCCAGCTTCTCCAGTTCCTCTTCGGGGACGTCGTAATTGCCCCAGACGGTCTGGACGTCGTCGTCTTCCTCGAGCGCGTCGATGAGCTTCATCAGCTGTTGAGCGTCATCGCCGCGCACTTCAACTTCGGTCGAGGGCTTCCATGCGAGCTTCGCGCCTTCACCCTCGCCAAGCAGAGGCTCGAGCGCCCTTGCGACCTCGTGAAGGTTCTCGACGCTGGTCCAGATTCGGTGGCCGTCCTCGTCGCTCTCGACGTCCTCGGCGCCAGCTTCGATCGCGGCTTCCAGCACCTTCTCGTCATCGCCTGCGCTTGCGGGATATTCAATCAGGCCGAGACGCGAGAAACCATGGCTTACGCTTCCGCCAGCACCGAGGTTGCCGCCGTTCTTGGAAAAGATCGTGCGCACGTTGGTCGCGGTCCGGTTGCGGTTGTCGGAAAGCGCTTCAACGATGATCGCTGCGCCGCCCGGGCCGAAGCCCTCGTAGCGGATTTCCTCGTAATTCTCGGCGTCGGACGCGGACGCCTTGTCGATCGAGCGCTGGATATTGTCCTTCGGCATCGATTGGGCGCGCGCGGCGATGATCGCTGCACGGAGGCGCGCGTTCGCGTCCGGGTCCGGAAGGCCCATCTTCGCAGCGACGGTAATCTCGCGGCTTAGCTTGGAGAAGAGGGCCGAGCGCTTCTTATCCTGCGCCCCCTTCCGGTACATGATGTTCTTGAATTTGGAATGGCCGGCCATGAATGAAATCCCCGCAAAGTGGTACTTTGCGGGGGCCCCTATAGGAACCCCCTCAAAAGACGGATCGAGTTATTCGAGGCCCAGCGCCTGGCGATAGGTTTCGAGAATGGCGTCCTGCTCCTGGCGGGTATGAGTCTCCATCTTCCTCAGGCGAACGATCATCCGCATGATCTTGGGGTCGTAGCCGTTGGCCTTCGCTTCGGCATAGACGTCGCGGACATCGTCCGAAATTCCCTTCTTTTCCTCTTCGAGGCGCTCGATGCGCTCGATGAACAGACGCAGCTGATCGGCCGCGACGGTACCCTCCGCCATGCTTTGAAAACTCCGATTTTTAACGTGTGAGAACCGGCTCTAGCGGGTTGAACGGTCTTATCAAGCGGCTAAGGCAGGCCCCGTGACCGAAACTCTCGCACCCCGCAACCGCAAGGTGAAGATCCTGGCAACGCTCGGCCCGGCGTCGAGCGATTCGAAGATGATTCGCCGCCTGATGCTCGCCGGCGCGGACGCCTTCAGAATCAACATGAGCCACGGCGACCAGAAGCAGAAGGCGAAGCTGGTCGAGCATATCCGCGCCCTCGAGAAGGAATTCCATCGCCCGACGACGATCCTGTTCGACCTCCAGGGGCCGAAGCTTCGAGTCGGTCATTTCGAAGGCGGGCGAACGGTTCTTCAGAAGGGCCAGCTCTTCATCTTCGACCGCGAGGAGACGGCCGGCGACAGCAAGCGCGTTCAGCTCCCGCACGCCGAGCTGTTCGAATCGGTCAAGGCTGGAACCAAGATCCTGATCGACGACGGCAAGGTTCGCCTCAACGTGCTCGAGGCCGACGGCGACCAGATCATCAGCGAGGTGAAGGTCGGCGGGACGGTGTCCGACAACAAGGGCGTCAACGTGCCGGACGTGGTCGTGCCGATCCCGGCGCTGACGGACAAGGACCGCGACGACCTCCAATTCGCGCTCGACCAGCGTACCG
>DASQYQ010000126.1:0-3104 GCA_035639115.1 Sphingomicrobium sp.
GACCTCGAAGCGCTCAGGCCGGTCGGGATAATCGGCCGCGGCAATGTCCATCAGCTGCTGATATTCGAGGCCCGGCGTGTCCCGCAGAGCGCGGCACACATCGACGATGGTTTCGCGACGGACCGTCAGCGTGATCTCGCCGACCGAGTCCTTCACGCCGAGCAGCGCATCGCCGAGCGCTGCCTTTGCGGCATCGATGACGCCGTCGTCCGAAGCCATCTTCGGCACGTGGGGAGCGAGCTTGACCGGCATTACCGCTCGATGGTCCCTTCGCGGCGGATTTTCCGCTGCAGCTGGAGGATTCCGTAGAGCAGGGCTTCCGCCGTCGGCGGGCAGCCGGGCACGTAAATGTCGACTGGAACGATGCGGTCGCAGCCGCGCACCACCGAATAGCTGTAATGGTAATAGCCGCCGCCGTTTGCGCAGCTGCCCATCGAGATGACGTAGCGCGGCTCGCTCATCTGGTCGTAGACCCGGCGAAGCGCCGGCGCCATCTTGTTGCAGAGCGTTCCCGCCACGATCATCACATCCGACTGGCGCGGGCTAGCGCGCGGCGCAACGCCAAATCTTTCAAGATCATAGCGCGGCATGTTCACATGGATCATCTCCACCGCGCAGCAGGCGAGACCGAAGGTCATCCACCAGAGGGAACCAGTGCGGGCCCAGGTAAACAGCTCCTCGGCCGTGGTCACCATGAAGCCCTTCTCGTTCAGCGACTGCTGGAGCTCGAGAAGCTTCTTCTGGTCGACTTCGCCGGGAACGAGACCGGAGATCCGTGCAAGCTCGTCTTCGCTCGGCATCCGGTCTTCGGGTCCGCGGAGCATCACTCCCATTCGAGAGCTCCCTTCTTCCAAGCGTAGGCGAGGCCGAGGCCAAGCTCGATGAGGAAAATCACCATCGCTGCCCAGCCCGTCCACTTGGTGAAGTTGAGGCTGACCGCCCAGGGAAACAGGAAGGCCGCTTCAAGGTCGAACACAATGAAGAGGATCGCGACCAGGTAGAAGCGCACGTCGAACTCGGCCCGCGCATCCTCGAAGGCCGGGAAGCCGCACTCATATTCGCTGAGTTTCTGCGGATCGGGCCGGTGCGTGCCCGTGAAGCGCGAAACGATCATCGGCAGCACGACAAAGCCCGCGGAAAGGCCGAGGGCTATGATCAGGAACAAGAGGATCGGCAGGTAGCCTGCGGCAACGCTTGCCAAGGGAAGTACTCCGGGGGCTTCGAAAAACTTGGCGGCTCTCTAGGACAGCGAACCGAGTGTCGCAACCACTTGGAGGCCTATCTCAGCGTTCCGGCGACAAGCTTTTGCAACTTCGAGTGAATCGCTGCCGAGCCAACGACATATTCGCCACGCTCAAACGCGCGGTCAGCGCCGCGATAGTCGGTCACAAAGCCGCCGGCCTCCTTCACCAAAAGCACGCCGGCGGCGGAGTCCCACAGGTCGAGGTCGTCTTCCCAGAAGCCGTCCATTCGGCCGGCAGCAACCCAGGCGAGATCAAGCGCAGCCGAGCCGAAGCGCCGAATCCCTGCGACCTGCGGCGCGATCGCGCCATAGATCTTCGCCCAGCCTTCGGGAGAGCCTCGTCCGCAGTGCGGAATCCCAGTCCCGATCAGGCATTCGCTGAGATCGCGCCGCGCTGAGACCCGCAGGCGCGCATCATGAAGCCAAGCGCCCCTGCCCTTCTCCGCCCAGAAGCTCTCGTCGGTCAGCGGCTGGTAAACGAGCCCGTGGCTGATCTCGCCGCGCCCGTCCGGCCGACGCTCCTCGACCGCGATAGAGATCGAGAAATGCGGGACTCCGTGGAGAAAGTTCGTGGTCCCGTCGAGGGGATCGACGATCCACCGCGGCTTGGCCGGATTGCCCTCGATCTCGCCGCCTTCTTCCAGCAGCATCCCCCAGTCTGGACGCGCGTTGCGAAGCTCTTCGACGATGGTCTGCTCAGCGCGTTTGTCCGCCATCGAGACGAAGTCGGCCGGGCCCTTGCGGCTGACCTGCAGTTGTTCGACCTCGCCAAAGTCGCGCCTCAGCCGCGGCGCGGCCTTCCGGGCGGCGCGCGTCATCACGGTGATCAGGCCTGAGTGGGCTACCATCGGCTAGTCCGCGCGGCGGACATATTCCCGGTTGTAGACATCGACCACGATCTTCGTCCCGGCGGTGATGTGCGGCGGGACCAGCACTTTCACCCCATTGTCGAGGACAGCCGGCTTGTAACTGGAGCTTGCAGTCTGGCCCTTCACCACTGCATCGGCCTCGACGATGGTCGCCTCCACCTGGTCGGGCAGCTGAACGCTGATCGGCCGATCGTTGTAGAGCTCCATCACCACGTCCATGCCGTCCTGGAGGAAGTCTGCGGCGTCGCCGAGAAGATCCTCGGGCAACATCACCTGCTCGTATGTGTCCTTGTCCATGAACACGAGCATGTCGCCGTCGTGATAGAGATACTGGAAGTCTTTGGTATCTAGGCGGACCCGCTCCACCGTCTCGGCGGAGCGGAAGCGAACGTTGGTCTTACGGCCGTCGATGAGGTTCTTCATCTCGACCTGCATGTAGGCGCCGCCCTTGCCGGGCTGCGTGTGCTGAATCTTCACGGCGCGCCAGATGCCGCCTTCATATTCGATGATGTTGCCGGGACGGATGTCCACGCCGCTGATCTTCATGTCTTCTCTCGGAGAAAGTGGGAAAGAGCCGGTGCAGCCCCTAGCGACCCGCACTTTTCCCGGCAAGCAGCGGGTACGGATTGATCGGCGTTCCCTGCCACCAGCGCTCGCCCGGCGCCATCGAGTTGATAGCGAAATGGAGGTGCGGCGCGGAAGCGACTGCATCGCCGGTGTGGTCGACGCGTGCGATGACTTGGCCGCGCTTCACCTGCTGTCCCTCGGCGAGGCCCGGCGCATAGCCTTGGAGGTGGGCGTAATAATACATCCATTTGGGATCGGTGGCCCGCTCGTAGATGGTGATTCCGCCGCCGCCCCTGCTGAAGAACAGCTTCTCGATGGTCCCGTCGGCAGCAGCGATAACCGGCGTCCCTTCGGCGGCCATGATGTCGATGGCGTCATGACGTCGTCCAGAGCCGCGTGCGGCATCGTAGGTGTCGACGAGGTCG
>DASQYQ010000127.1:0-2387 GCA_035639115.1 Sphingomicrobium sp.
GCCGACCCTGCGGCGATATCGAACGTGACGCCTGATGACATCGCTTGCGCCGCGAGCCAGCCCGTCAGACCAAGGGCCAATAGGGTCACGGTGCACCCGAAACGTTTGATCCGCTGCATTCTTTGCTCGACGATGTTGCTGCCGGCCCACAAGGGGCCATCGGGAGATGAGACGAGCGGGTGACCAATTTCCTACACGGTGCTTACGGTTCGGTGAACTTAGTGCCTGAGCCGCCGCTTCGCTTAAGAACAATTGTTCCGTCATCTGAAGCGCTAGCTGTTACATCAAATGAACGCTGGAGGGCAGCGACGAAGCTGTCAACGTCGGTCGCCTGGAAGACGCCGCCGATCTCGCGGTCCGCAATAGCCCGATCTTCGACCTTGAGTTTTCGACGGTTATACCGATTGAATTCGGCCACCGCCTCTCGCAGCGCCTCGCCTTGAAACGACAGCTCCCCCACCTGCCAAGCGAGTCGTCGAGACTGCTCAGCGGAACTTACGCGATGCACGGAAACCCTTCCCTCATGCGCCACAGCGCTCTCGCCAGCGGACACAGTAGCCACCGGAGGAGCGTCGACGGATGCGATACCCGATGCGTCCTCGACGGCCACACGACCCTCAGTTACGAGAACTTGCATCGCACGGTCGGGATCCAATCGCACATCAAATGCAGTCCCCACTGCTCGCACAATTCGACGAGCCGCAGAAACCTCGAACGGGCGGCTTGCATCGTGTGCAACTGCGAATTGGGCTTCACCACGGAGCAGATCGATCTCGCGCCGCTCGGGCAGCATCCGAACACGAAGCTCCGTATCGGTATTCAACGTGACGGTCGAGCCGTCGGCCAAGACCACGCGGGATAGTCCGCCGACATCCGTGCGATAGGTTCGTGCGCCCCGATCGCTCGTGAACCACAACGTCACTGAAAGCGCCAGGATGGCGATACCCGCCGCGAGGGAGAACGGTGTCCAGGATTTAAGCCCCCGCTTGAGTTTGTGATCAGCAGTAGGAGACAGGAGATCGGAGTCGACAGGGTCGCCTTCGGGCCGGAGGCGTTTGAGCCGGGCGGTGCGCTGCCAGGCAGCAGCGAGGCGGATGTAAGCAGCGCGGTGGCGTGAGTCGGCCGCGAGCCAGGCGGCGAATGCAGGGGCTTCGGTGTCGCCGGTGGCGTCCTGGCGGATGAGCCATTGGGCAGCATTGGCTTCGATTTCTTGGGCGTCGGTCATAACAGGTATCGCTCAGTGTCGTTTGAGTCGCCTCCGCAGGCGTTCGCTCATGGACTCGGGACGGTCGGCGGCTACTTCGCGGGCGAAGAGTGCGTCGGCGCAGCGGCGTACTGCGCGCACGAGGAGTTGTTCGACCGTTGTTTCGGATATTCCCATGTGTTGTGCGATTTCCTGTTGAGAGAATCCGTAGACGCGCCGGAGCGTAAAGGCCTGGCGGATGCGCTTCGGCAGGTCTGCGACCACGGCAGACATCAGCTGCAGCTCTTGGTGGGAATTAACGATCTCATCCACCTGGGCCTTCTCATCCAAGACGTCCAAGGCGGCCATATCCGATACGAGTTCCATCGGAACTACGTCGCGGTGGCGGAGGTGATCAAGAGCGACGTTGCGGGCAATGGTCAACGCGAGGGCACGCACAGAGCGGACCTCGGAACCATCGGCAGGACTTGCGACCAGGAGCTTGGCATACGTTTCCTGCAGGAGTTCGTCGACGTCGGCGGGATTGCGCACGAATCGAAAGAGGTAGGCGCGGAGCACACCTTCGGATTCGAGGGCCTCGAGCAGATACCTCTCACCCCGTTCGCCCACCAAATTCTCCACTGATCCCCGGCGCATGAGCCTGCGCCCGCGAACGGATCAGCGCAATCCTGAACCCTCCCAGAAGGTCGTCTTTGCGGCGATTAGCTCCGCCAATGTAGGAAAAGCCGCGGTCATCCGTCCATTTAGGCGGCTGCTTTCACTGGAAGTGCCGCGGGCAGGTGACCGGTTCCACCAGAGCTGTTGCAAGAATGGGGTCAACTGGAACCCGACCTCGCAGGTGCGATCAGCTTCCTGCCCGAGCAGGTGATCGACTGTCTGCACGAGACGGTAGTGTCATCGAAATGCGTGAGGCTATCGGCGAAGCTTAACGCCTGCTGCTCATGGTCGGCCTCGAGCGAGGCGCTTTGGAGCATGATCCACGTGGTTTTCTTCCGCTCGAGGGAGCTACAGCGACTGATAAACGGCTTGAGCGTCCGTCAAAAAGGTCGTGTGGGACTCAAGACCCAGAAGCTAACTTTTCCAGACCTCGCGAGCGACGCGCAGGTGGTTCTGCCCTAGGATTCCCTGCACTTCCGACTCACGGTAACCCCTCTTCAGGAGTGCCTCAGCAATCATCGGAAGG
>DASQYQ010000128.1:0-8146 GCA_035639115.1 Sphingomicrobium sp.
TGGTTTGATCGATATCAATAAGGTTGTCCCGGCCGGGACCCATGATGGCGTTCCCCCTGGAGATGACCATGAACGCCGAGCAGCAACGCCTCGAGGAAGCCCGCGCGCAGAAGACGGAATGGAAGAAGTGGGGGCCGTATCTGAGCGAGCGGCAGTGGGGGACGGTGCGGGAGGACTACAGCGAGAACGGGGACGCGTGGAACTTCTTTACGCACGACCATGCGCGCTCGCGCGCGTATCGGTGGGGCGAGGATGGGCTGGGCGGGATTTCGGATGACAAGCAGCGGCTGTGCTTCGCGCTCGCGCTGTGGAACGGCAAGGACGCGATCCTCAAGGAGCGGCTCTTCGGGCTGACGAACAGCGAGGGCAATCACGGCGAGGACGTCAAGGAGTACTACTTCTATCTCGACAGCACGCCGACGCACTCGTACATGAAGTACCTGTACAAGTATCCGCAGGCGGCTTATCCCTACGCGGACCTCGTGACGACCAACCGGGGCCGCTCGCGGCAGGATTTCGAGTACGAGCTGCTCGACACCGGTGTCTTCAAGGACGACCGCTACTTCGACGTCTTCGTCGAAGACGCCAAGGACAGCGCCGAGGACATCCTGGTGCGCATCACGGTCTGCAACCGCGGGCCGGAAGAGGCGGAGCTGCACGTGCTGCCGACGCTCTGGTTCCGCAATGACTGGGCGGAGTGGATTGCGAGGCGGTCCGAGCAGAAGCCGCTGCTCAGGCAGATGGACGCCCCCTCGGGCGCGAGCGCGATCGCGGCGATGCATGCGCTCCTCGGCACGTACAACTTCTATGCCGAAGGGAGCGTGCCGCTGCTCTTTACCGAGAACTCGACCAATCACAAGCGGCTCGGGCTCGACTATCCCGACGTCGGTCCGTATCTCAAGGACGGCATCAACGAGTATGTCGTGCATGGCCGCGAGGACGCGGTTAATCCCGAGCACGCCGGCACCAAGGCGTCCGCGCACTATCGCCTGAAGCTCGCTCCGGGCGAATCGAAGTCGATCCGGGTGCGCCTCGTCCAGGCGGCCGCCGAGCGCCGCAAGCAGCCCAAGGCGGCGGGCTTTCCTTTCGGCAAGGCCTTCGACGACGCGTTCTCGAGCCGGCTGCGCGAGGCGGACGAGTTCTACAAGTCGGTGACGCCCGCTTCCGTCTCGCCGGACGCGGCGAACGTGCTGCGCCAGGCGCTCGCCGGCATGCTCTGGTCGAAGCAGTTCTACTACTGGGACGGCGACGCCTGGCTGGACGAGCACGACGCGCATCCGCTGCACCACGGGCGCGTCTTCCGCAACGGCGAATGGTTCCACATGGTCAACGCGGACATCATCTCGATGCCCGACAAGTGGGAATACCCGTGGTACGCGGCCTGGGACCTCGCTTTCCACACGCTGCCGCTCTCGATCGTCGATCCGGACTTCGCCAAGGACCAGATGAAGATCATGATGCGCGGCCTGTACCTGCATCCGAGCGGCCAGATCCCCGCCTACGAGTGGAACTTCAGCGACGTGAACCCGCCGGTCCACGCCTGGGCGTCGCTCTTTCTCCATCGCACCGAGCAGGCGCTGCGCGGCAAGGCGGACCTCGATTTCCTGAGGGCCGCCTTCAACAAGCTGCTGCTCAACTTCACCTGGTGGGTGAACCGCAAGGACCGCTTCGGCAAGAACGTCTTCGAGGGCGGCTTCCTCGGGCTGGACAACATCGGCGTCTTCGACCGCAGCGCGCCGCTGCCCACCGGCGGCCATCTCGAGCAGGCGGACGGCACGGCGTGGATGGCGCTCTTCACCCAGAACATGCTCGAGCTCGCCGTCGAGCTCGCGGCGCAGGACCCGGCCTACGAGGACATGGTGGTGAAGTTCGTCGAGCACTTCCTCTTCATCGCCGCGGCGATGAACAAGCCCGGACAGGACGGCATGTGGGACGAGGAGGACGGCTTCTACTACGACCTGCTGCGCCTGCCGGACGGAAGCGCGACGCGGCTCAAGGTGCGCTCGATGGTCGGCCTGCTGCCGCTTTGCGCCACCACCGTGATCGAGCAGTGGCAGCGCGAGCGCGTGCCGCAGGCGCTTGCCGACTTCCAGACGCGCGTGCGCCAGATGCCGGAGCTCCTCGCGTCCATGCACCCGGCCGGCCCCGGCCACTACGGCGTCGCGGAGCGCGGGCTCTTCGCGCTCGTCAATCCGGAGCGGCTGCGCCGCATCCTCGCGAAGATGCTCGACGAGAACGAATTCCTCAGCCCCTACGGCATCCGCTCGATCTCAAAATTCCACGAGCGCCATCCCTATGTGTTCCACGTGCACGGGCAGGAGTACCGCGTCGACTACCTGCCCTCGGAATCGAACACCGGCATGTTCGGCGGCAACTCCAACTGGCGCGGCCCGGTGTGGATGCCGGTCAACGTCATGCTGATCCGGGCGCTGCTCAACTTCTATGCCTACTACGGCGAGAGCTTCAAGGTCGAGTGCCCGACCGGCTCGGGCCGGATGATGAACCTGTTCGAGGTGGCGAAGGAGCTCGCCGACCGGCTCACGCGCATCTTCCTGCGCGATGCGCAGGGGCGCCGTCCCGTCTACGGCGGCACCGGCAAGTTCCAGAGCGATCCGCACTGGCGCGACCTCGTCCTCTTCTACGAGTACTTCCACGGCGACAACGGCGCGGGCCTCGGCGCGAGCCACCAGACCGGATGGACCGGCCTCGTGGCGACGCTGATCCAGCTCTTCGGCGCCCTCGACGCGAAGAAGCTGCTCGAGGCAGGCAAGGCCGCCGCCTTCACGCGAGCGAAGGAAGAAGCCGAGCTGACCGCCTGAATTCGGGGACGGAGCCCGATCTCCTCGAAACTGCGCAGATTGCGCAGCGAGGCGCTAAGCTGGCGCTTTCAGGGGAGGGAAGCCATGAAGAACTTCGTGATCGTCGTCCTCGTCGCCTGCGCCTTTCCGCTCGGCGCGGCGGCGGAGGACATCGTCATGCCGCGCATGCTGAAGGACATCGGCAAGGGGCAGTGGCGCATGGAGTTTCTCGAGAACTCGCGGGCGAAGCCGGGGCAGAAGATGCCGGTGATGACGATGTGCACCGACAATCTGCTCAAGCAGGCGGAGGAGCGGCGCGCGGCGGCGAAGAGCGAGAGCCGGTGCAAGCAGCGGCTGGTCAAGGACGGCGCGGACGAGGCGATCGTGGAGAGCACCTGTCCCGAGCGCAAGATCACGACGACGATCAGGCGCGAGAGCGCGAATGTCGTCACGGCCGAGATGACGAGCGCCGGCGAGCGCCCGACGCACATGAAGATGCGCTACACGCGCCTTGGCGCCTGCCGCGAAGGCCAGTCGACGGTGAGCTTCGACAAGGACAGCGAGCAGTGCCAGAAGATCCGCGCTTCGGTGGCGAAGATGGATCCGGCCAAGACCTGCGCCAAGGCGGGCGACAAGCAGCAGTGCGAGAGCATGATGCAGCAGCAGATCGCGCGCGCGAAGGCGATGTGCGAGTGAGGTTCAGGGGACTATCTTTTGTGGGGCGGGATGCCTTTGATCGCGGCTGAAAAGCCGGCATGAGTCGCGGGATCGACCGGCCGGTGCCTGACCTTGGTGCTCGCGGGATCCTTGCCTAGAAAGTTGTCGCCTTTCCAGTTCTTCGACGGCCGGACCGGCCGGGGCACGAAGCCGCCGCCGCAGTTCGGGCAGACGTTCTCCAGGATTTTTTCGACGCACGTCGCGCAGAAGGTGCACTCGTAGGTGCAGATGCGCGCCTCGAGCGAGTCCGGAGGCAGCGCCTTGTTGCAGTTCTCGCAAGTCGGTCTGAGCTCGAGCATCGTGTTTCTCCCTCACGACCGGCTGCGGCGCGGCAGGAGCATCCCGACCTCGGCGGCGTAGCGGCGGTAGCGTTCGCCGAATTGTGCAACGAGATCGCGCTCTTCGAACCAGATGCCGGCGAAGATGTAGCCGCTGAGACCGGCCGAGAACAGCGCGTGTCCTGCCGTCATGCCAGGCACCGCCCAGAGACTGAGCAGGAGACCGAGATAGAGCGGGTGGCGCACGTACCTGTAGACGAGCGGCGTCCTGAACTCCGACGCGGGCATCGGACGAGCGGTCAATCGGGCGAAGACCTGATGCAGGCCGAAGAGCTCGAAATGGTTGATCAGGAAAGTACTTAGCAGTACCAGCGCCCATCCGAGCCAGAAGACCGCCCACAGCAGCTGCACGACGCCGGCATTGCCGATTCGCCAGAGGATAGGTACGGGAAGCGGCCGCCATTGCCAGAAGAAGAGGGCGAGCACGAGGCTCGTCGCAAGCACGTAGGTGCTTCGCTCGGCCGGCTGCGGCACCATCCGCGTCCACCAGCGCTTGAACGATTGACGCGCCATGACGCTGTGCTGCACGGCGAACAGGCTCAACAAGAGTGCGTCCACGCACAGCGCCTCGGCCAGCGTCGCCGAGGGACCACCGTCGACGGATCTTGGCACCAGCAGGCCGCCGCTGAAGCCGATCAGGTAGAGCAGGGCCGCGAGGCATGCGGCGTACGCCATCACGCCGTAGAGAAAGCAGCAGATGGCGCCCATGGCTACGCCTCTGCCGCCACGTGCATGGCGAACGTCTGCGAAACGATTTTGCCGTTGCGCACGACGAAGGTATCCGTGCCGAGGGGCGCGAAGCTGCCCACGCTCCAGGTGATGTAGGCGATCTCGCCCTCGACGCGCAGGGCTCGCAGCGAGAAGCGCTTGATCCCGCCGGGCGGCAGTGAGGCGATGAACGCTTCGAAGAAGCCGCCGATCTCGCGCTTGCCGTGATAGGTTCTGCTCTCGCTGACGAAGCGCGCATCGTCGTCGTAGTCGCGCAGGATTGCCTCGACGCCTGCCTGGGCGAGGAAGGCTTGCAGGTGGTTTCGGACAACCGATTCGGTGACGGATGGTCGAGCGCCCATGATTCATGACTCCGGTGGGGGAAAGGTGTTGTGGGAATAGTGCCGAACGCCGCGCCCGGGCACTCCGCCGGAACTCCTCGCGAATTGATCGCGCGTCCGCGATGAGCGACGACATCCTCTCCGACGTCCTGCGCAGCGTGCGCCTGCGGGGGGCTCTCTACTTCCACGTCAGGGGCGTGCGCGACTGGGCCGCGGAGGCGCCGCCCTCCTGCGAGATCGCCGCGGCCGTCATGCCGGGCGCGGAGCACGTGATGGAGTATCACGTCGTCGTCTCCGGCGCTTGCTGGGCCGCAGTGGTAGGCGAAGCTCCTGTACGGCTCGAGGCCGGAGATATCGTCCTTTTCCCGCACGGGGATCCGCACGTCGTTTCGAGCGCGGCCGGAATGAGGGCGCCGCCGGACGCGGCGGGGTATTTCGAGCGAAAGCAGCAGCGCGCACCGTTTACCCTGCATCTCGACGCGCGCGAGGTTCACGGTGCGGGCGTCGCTGACGATCCGGGCAACACGACGCTCGTCTGCGGCTTTCTCGGCTGCGACTTGCGCCCCTTCAATCCCTTGATCGCGTCGCTGCCTCGATTGATGCACGTACGGCAGGACTCTCGCGAGGACTGGACCGGCCAGCTGATGCGGCAGGCCGCCGCCGAGTCGAAAGATCGGCGACCGGGCGGCGGTGCGATGCTCGAGCGCCTGAGCGAAATGATGTTCATCGACGCGGTGCGTCGCTACCTCGGTACGCTCCCCGAGGACAGCCGCGGCTGGCTCGCCGGGATAAGGGACCGCTTCGTAGGTCGCGCGCTGACCCTCATGCACGACGCCCCGGCGCTCGCGTGGAGCGTCGACGAGCTGAGCCGGCGCGTCGGCCTGTCGCGCTCCGCTCTGCACGAGCGCTTCGCCGATATGGTCGGACAGGCGCCCATGCAGTACCTCGCGAACTGGCGCATGCAAGTCGGGGCGGCACTGCTGCGCGATACCGACGCCCCCGTCGTATCGGTAGCGCAGGAAGTCGGCTACCAGTCGGAAGCCGCGTTCGCGCGGGCGTTCAAGCGGTCGGTGGGCAAGCCGCCGGCGCTCTGGCGCCGCCAGACGAAGCCTTGAGCGCTACGTCCAATTCGGGGACGGAGCCCGATCTCCTGGAAACCGCACGAAAGTGCTCAATCCGGCTTGATGCCGTTTCGCGTGATGAACTCCGCCCACTCCTGGCGCTCCTTCTTGAGGCTGGCGGCGAATTCGGCGGGAGTGTCGAAGACCGGCAAGAGCATCTGCTGATCCAGCTTTTCCGCGACCGCTTTGCTGCGCATGGCGGCGGCCACTTCGCTGGCCATGCGCTGTATCACGGGCTCCGGCGTGCCGGCAGGCGCGACGACGCTGAATGAAGTGACGATGTCGAGCGGGAACCCCGCCTGCGCGAGCGTCGGCACGCCTTGCAGATGCGGCGTCGCCTGCGTGACGGCAATTGCGCGCAGCTTGCCGGCGCGGATAT
This sequence comes from Sphingomicrobium sp., assembly GCA_035639115.1. Classification (GTDB taxonomy): domain Bacteria; phylum Pseudomonadota; class Alphaproteobacteria; order Sphingomonadales; family Sphingomonadaceae; genus Sphingomicrobium. The sequence goes on from DASQYQ010000128.1 coordinate 6,403, forward strand.
GTGAAATCGCCGAGGCGACGTCGGGGAACATGAACTGAACCTGGCCGCCCAGCAGGTCGCCATAGGCGGCACCGGCGCCCTTGTAGGGGATGTGCAGATAGCGCGCGCCGGTCTTCTCTTCCAGCATCTTCACGCCGAGGTACAGCGGGGTGCCGGTGCCTCCGGAGGCGTAGCTGATCTTCCCCGGCTCCTTCTTGCCGAGAGCGACCAGCTCGGCCAGCGTCGCCACCTTGAGCGCGGGCCCCGCGACGAAGACCTGCGGCGCCAGGACGCCGCGCGTGACGGGCGCGAAATCGCGCTCCGGGTCATAGGGCAGGTTGGGATACAGGCTCGGATTGATGGTGAGCGAGGGGTTCGCGGTCACCATGAAGGTATAGCCGTCGGGCGGGGACTTCGCCGTTGCGGCGGCGCCGATGTTGCCGCTCGCCCCCGGCCGGTTCTCGATCACGATCTGCTGCCTGAGCGAGTCGTGCAGGGCGTTGGCGAGGATTCGTGCGTAGAGATCGGTTCCGCCGCCGGGCGAGGAGGGGACGATGAAGCGAATGGGCTTGGCAGGCCAGTCCTGCGCGAGCGCGACGCCGAAGACAAAGGTCAAGCAGGCTAGAAGAACCGATCTGGCGGCCATCTTTCCCCTCGTTCGCTGTAGGCCAACGTCCGCGAGATAAGGCCGGCGGACTGCCCATATACTACTTCGATGGTCTCCGCAGAACCTTCGCCGCTCGTCAACCGGAGCATCGATGCGGGCGAATCGCTGGTGCAGGACCTCGTGCTCGCGAATCGCATCCTCGCCAATCTGGGTATCCTGGACGCGTTCGGCCACGTCAGCGTGCGCAGCGATCGGCATCGCGACCGTTACATCCTGACCCGGCTGCTCGCCCCGGAGCAGGTCACCGCACGCGACTTGATCGAGTACGACCTTGATAGCCGGCCGGTGCGCGGCGAGAGCCCGAAGCCGTGCCTCGAGCGCTTCATCCACGGCGAGATCTACAAGGCGCGCCCGGATGTCATGGCGGTCGTGCACAGCCATTCGCCTTCGGTCATCCCGTTCGGCGCATCATCGATCGCGCTGCAGCCGATCTATCACATGGGCGCTTTCATCGGCGCCGGCGCGCCGGTCTTCGACATCCGGGAGCACTTCGGCAACACGGATCTTCTGGTGCGCAACCCCGATCACGGGCGCACGCTTGCCGCAACGCTGAGCGCGGGGGCGATGGCGCTCATGCGCGGGCACGGCTTCGTTACTGTGGGCGAGAGCCTCGCGATCGCCGTCTGCCGCGCTTTCTATACCGAGCTCAACGCACGACTACAGCGGGAAGCGATCGCTCTCGGCGGCGACGTCACGTATCTCAATGCCGAGGAATCGGACCTTGCCGATGCCGTTATCCGCTCGGTGGTCGCGAAGCCCTGGGATTTGTGGAAGAAACAGGCGCTCGAGCTTATCGGCGCACAGCCAAGCTAAGCTATTCGCGCGCAACCGCCTTCCTGGAGAAAGGGAGCATGCTGCAAAGATTGATGAATTCGGTCCTCTACGCCGCCCTGTTGCTGACGGCATCTGCCGTGATCGTTGGGGCCTACGGCCAGACGGAGCAACCGCAGTATCCGACCAAGACGGTCAAGCTGGTAGTGACCTATCCCCCCGGGGGAACGTCGGATCTGGTGGCCCGTCCGCTCGCGAATGCGCTGAGCGCAAGGCTGAAGCAGAACTTCATCGTAGAGAACCGTGCCGGGGCCGGCGGCCAGATCG